>SUYV01000022.1 GCA_015060255.1 Bacteroidales bacterium
ACAGTAAACTGTCGAGTGAAAGTCAAGACAGTTTGTATTCCATGGAAAAGGCGAATGTCTGCCCCGGGTCTATGCAGAAGTCTATGTAGGGCTCTATGCAGGCTATGCGGTGGTTGGACCAGAAGACAGCCTTGGTCATAGGCTCGGAGCAGGAGGCGTCAACTCCTCTGCCGGTCTGCTTTTCGCGAAGCGCAAACGCATTCGGACTGCCGTTCAGACCGCTGCCCTCCTCATGAAGATTACCGGTAAACACCGATTCCCCTTTCTGCAATGTCCTTGTAAAGCGGATGCCGCTGCCGGTAAACCCGACTTCAGAGTACTCGGCGCGCCAGTCTCCTTCTGGCTTGAACGGGAAATCCAGCTGACGCGACTCTCCCGTCTCAAGGAGTCCGAGAGTGAAGAAGTTATGATTATAGACATCGCCCTTGAGGGCCTTTCTGCCTGTGTTTCTGAGGCTGTGGGTGATGCGGAATGAATTCTCGCCGGTGATGGTGATCTCCTTTATGTATTCATATTCCGAATCTATGAAATGTCCGAACACAGCTGCATTTTCAGTCACGCAGAGCGTCCTGCGACCGGGGTCTATGATATTGTGCAGCTTGAAACGGTCATATGGACCTTCCATCTTTTCAAGCACTCCGACGCCTATCTTCAGAAACGGCTCACCTGGCCGGGCATCATCCAGACCTATGGGGCTGAACTCCTCGGCAGGGCCGCAGACTGCGTCATGCATCACCGGAGAATAGTTCTCGAACCACTCCTCGGTGTAGTTGCAACCTTTATATTCTATGCTCCGGAAGACTCCCGCCCAGTCGAAGCGGGTTCCACGATAATAACCCTTCTCGCCGTCTGGAGCGTGAAGGGTTATTTTCAGGGTGTCGTTTTTTATTTCAATCATGGTTATAAAGATTTCTCCACTCGCTTCGCTCGGTCGAAATGACAATTGATGAGTAGGATCTGCGTCAGAGTCTGGTAGGGAATTCCGCTATGCGGAGGGTTGTGCAGCCGTATGGGATGAGCTCTATCCATACTTCTTCGCCTGTGTCGTCTCCGTCCTCACGATAGTATGCAATCTGGCCTGTGGATCCGTTGTATTCCTTCCATGGCTTGATGACAACCGCTTTGGCTTTGATGGTCACTGGAGCGTTTTCGAGGTTCCATGGATACAGGCCGGCGTCCTGACGGACTTCTACCTTGAAATTCTCCGCCATCTTCTCCGGAGTCATGTCCTTGAGGCGGAAGCCATAGTTCCATGGAGTGTCAGAGACACATGTCCAGTAGTATGGTCCGTATTTTCCTTCATATGAAGACTCGAATTCGTGCTTCTCCCACTTTTCTTCCATCTTAAGCGCATACACGAGCGGTCCGCGCTCCACGACTGTCGCGCCGTCATACCAGTGGCTGATGCGCACTTCCATAGGGAATGTGAGCGTGACCACGTCACCCTTTGCCCATACACGCTCTATGCGTACGGCCTCGCCGGCCTTCGGAGCGCCACATACGGATTCGCCGTTCACCTGCACCTGAGCATTCTGACACCATTCCGGAATCCTGAAATATAGCGGGAACTCAGCTTTCTTCACCTTCCTTGACGGGTAGCTTACAGTCACTTTCACTGTCTCCTCGAACGGGTAGAGAGTCTCCTGCTTTAGAGACACCTCAACTCCGTCAGCGACCTTTGCAGTCACTGTTGATGGGGCGTATACGAATGCTGCCAGACCGCCGTCCTCGCTTGCATACCAGAGGTTCTGTGTGAATTTCGGCCAGCCCTGGTGCATGTTGCATGAGCAGCATGGATATCCGTTCAGTACACCGAAGACATTGTCATTGTCCTCATGCTGGGTAACGAAGTTCCTCCATTCGCGGGAGCATGCTATCTGGTTTGTCTGCTGGTAGTACTGGCGTCCGTCATAGGCGTCCGTCGCCTGGGTCGGAAGGGCGTTGTACGCCACCCTTTCCAGGTGGTCGGCCCACTGGAGGTCAGCCGTGGCCTGGAGCATTTCCTCGAGAGAATACATCATCTCCACTGCGGTGCAGAGCTCCGATCCGCGTGTCGGGTCGCCGAAATGCACCTGCTCGTCGCCGGCCCACAGACCTGTAGGGAGACCGAATGTGTGTCTCATTATCTTCAGGGCGTTCTTCGGAGCGTTCAGGTCCTTCTCGTCGTGCGATCTCTGCCACCAGATCACCGGCTCCTTGAAGCCGTGAGCCAGGTTTACAGTGTGCATTGAATTCTGAACTCTGAGTTCGTTGGTCTCGCCCCAGAACATCGCTGTCCAAGGGGTCGTCTGGCTGTGAATCAGGTCGCCGAGTTCAAGAAGGAACCCGTCTCCTGTAATGTTGTAGAGCCAATATACCATGTCGAGGTTGTCTCCTCCTCTCCATTCTCCCCAGAATGTCCAGTAGTCGAGCGGCTTCTCCGGAAGGTTGGCAAGCTGATATCTGAAGTAGTTGGTCATCACGGTGATGACGCGCTCGTCGCCTGTGGCCATATAATATTGCTTGAGGATCTTCAGGGCCACCATCTTCGGCCACCAGTCCTCGGCCTTTCCGCGCTGGAACCCTTCTATGTATTTACGCGATATCCTGTTGCCGAAGTATCCGTCCTCGAAGGTCATGGTGAGCATCGACTCCGTCCAGACTCTTGATTTGGCTATAAGTTCCTCGTCACCAAGAAGATAAGCAAGCGGCACGAGACCGTCAAGCCAGTATGGCCCACGCTCCCAGGTGTCGCCTTCACCGCCTATCCAGGCGTTGTCGGCTCCCACCACTTCGCTGTAAAGCTCGTCAAGATGTCCGGTCATCCCGTCCTTCTGACGCACGAGTTGGTCATGGAGCCAGCCATCGGCCTTGATGGCACCGATCGGAAGCTCCGCAAAAGCTGTCGGAGCCAGAGGCGCACGGTTGAACACATACTCCTGGGCAAATGCTCCACATCCTATAAAGAATAAAACTAAAATTGATAGCGATCGTTTCATGTCAAACTGCATTTCATCCGTAAAAACGGGCTATTTACGGACAGACCGTTAATTTTCATACCTTTCATCCGTAAAAATGCCTTTTTTTACGGACAAACATACTATTTTTTAAAGAATCCGAGGGTTGATTTTACCGCTCTCCAGCTGCTGCCGTCCATGTGGTTGATCATGCCGGCTCCGCTGACCCACATTCCTGTGGAGCCGCCGCCGTCAAGGTTCATGGCATGCACGCAGCCGAGACTCTTCATGATCGGGCCGAGCTCCTTCATGTATGCTCCCTGGCTCGCATCAATGCGGCCGTCGCATATGAAGAGGACGATCTTGCCGTCTGCAGTCACTCCGACAGCAGACCTGTCCGGATGAGCGGAATATACTCCAGACTCGTCCCAGCACTCGTAATTTGTATAATAATGAGTGTCGTCGACCATCGTGTTATCAGCCGAAACCTTTCCGTCATAGAGGACCATAGGACCGCAGCTGATTGCATAATACGGCTTCCAATCCACTGCAGCCACAGGTGATGTGGCGCTTACTTTTCCATATTTCGCCTGACCTACGACATTGGCCTGCGGTCGGTCATAGTAATAGAATGTGCCCTGCTGAGGGACTCCCACCCAGTATGCGGCCGCCTTTCCATCCTTGTCAACGCCTATTATCGGTCTGGTGACCTGATAGAGCTGGCTGTTTGTTGCCCAGTAACATCCTTCGATCTCGCCATGCCACTCCTGGGTCATCTGACCTTCAGTGAAGATCACTCCGATGTTGTAGTTTCCGTATATGGCTCCGTTAATCAGAGCAAGGCAGTCGCCTGCTGCCTCTGCCTGAGCCTGGACAGTCTTCTTTGACTTCACAGCTTCAGGATACATCACCCGGAAATCGACCTTGGAAGGGTCTGCAACGGCATACCATGCATTGAAGTTGCGGCCGTTCAGCTGCGATGTGGTCTTATATATCTCGACTCCTTCAACACCTTCGTAAGTCTGCTTTTCCCATGCAAGCTGAGGTGTTTCCGGCTGAGCTTCAAGCTTCACTGTCTGAGACTCGCTGTAGCGGTATGTGTCGCCGTCCTTGATGAATGCGCTCATCTGATATTCCTTGCCTTCCTCGAGGTATGCGTTCGGCACTACCTGGAGGATTTCAGCGTTGGCAGAAATCTGAGGTCCAAGCACCTTTATGTCATCCACAGAAGGCGCGCCAGTCTCGCTGAAGCAGATACCATGCTCCGGATTGGATCCCGTGATCTGCTGCACCTTGTAACTGACTGCTACATAAGTATATGAGGTCTTGACTGACTTTATCTCAGGAAACTTTTTCGGGTCTGTTTCAGGCACTGCAGGGTCGTCCTTCGGGTCTTCAGGATCTTCCGGGTCCTCAGGGTCCTTTGGGTCCTCCGGAATTTCAGGAGCAGGAAGCTCATAGTTCAGAAGATAAACCACCTGGGAGTTCAGCTTGAAATCCTCCGAGACAGCCTGGACACCGAAGTCATAGACAGCCCCGGCCTCAAGTCCCGAAAACTCATATTCAACAGCATCTGCCGCTATGGTTGCCACCGGATCCACATAGTATGAATCCCCTTCTCCACGGAGGAATATCCTGTATCCTTTTTCGCCCTGGGCGTTGTCGGTCCAGGTGAGGACTACGGTCGTAAGGTCTTTCGGCTCCGCCTTGAGACCTGAAGGGTCTGCAAGAGGTGTTGCTTCCGGAGCCGGCTTCTGGCACGAAGAAGCCATCATCACAATGGCAAGAAGTATAAGGTGAATTTTCATAATCACTGAATTATCGAGTGCAAAATTAGTAATTTTGTATTGGATATTGCAAGAATTTGCGTACTTTTGCACCACACTACACCACACTAAATTTAAAAAACACATTTTCAGCACGATGAAAGGCACTCACAAGTACTATAAATGGGAGGTTCTGGGACTCCTCTGGATGGCATATCTGCTCAACCAGGCAGACCGTCAGGTGTTCAACACAGTGCTCCCTGCAATCCGTGACTCTCTCAACCTCACCGACACATCGGTAGGTCTCATCGCCACCGTATTCAACCTCTGCTACGCATTCATGGTGCCGCTCGGAGGAATGGCCGGCGACCGCCTCAGCCGCAAGTGGGTGACCACCATAGCGATCCTCTTCTGGAGCGTTGCGACCATGTTCACAGGACTTGCAACAGGGGTTGTGATGCTCATACTCATGCGAAGTGTGGCCACCGGCGGCGGAGAAGCATTCTTCGGACCTGCCAACTATTCGCTCCTGGGCCAGTATCACACAGACACCAGAGCCCGCGCGATGTCCATCCACCAGACTTCATACTATGTGGGAGTGATCCTGGCAGGATGGCTTGCGGGATATATAGCTGACAAGCTCGGCTGGCAGTACTCGTTCATCATCTTCGGTGCAGCCGGCATCATCTGGGGCATTGTGATGGCCTTCCGCCTCAAGGACAAGGAGGACGCTGACGCTCCTCGCAATGACGAGAAGAAGCCAGGCATCTTCGACGGCTTCAAGACAGTGTTCACCACACCTACAGCCCTCGTTCTGACAATAGGATTCAGCGGATTCATCTTCGTTATCACAGGCTACATGACCTGGGTGCCTGCCTTCCTCCAGGAGGAGTTCGGCCAGACACAGGCCGCAGCAGGCTTCAACTCGATGTTCTGGACATACCTCGCAGCATTCGCCGGAGTGCTCCTCGCCGGCACGCTTTCCGACAAGTTCGCTGTCCGCGACCGCAAGGTAAGGATGGTCATCCAGGGCGTGGGACTCATCCTCGGAGCAGCATTCCTCTTCTTCGTGGGAAGCAACATGACCCTCTGGCTCATATACCTCTGCTTCGCCGGATGGGGATTCTTCAGAGCATTCTTCGATGCAAACATATATACAGTGCTCTATGACGTGACGCCGGCAAGGCTCCATGCCTCATGCTCAAGCGCCCTCATCACCACAGGATTCGCCGTCGGAGCCCTCGCTCCGGTGATCCTCGGAGCCATGAAGGACAGCATGGGTAGCCTCTCGGCGACATTCCCTGTCCTTGGAGCCGTATGGATCGTATGCGGAATCCTGATGCTCATTGTCAGCAGGACGCACTACCAGAAGGATTATGACAAAATAAACAGATAATTATGAAAGCCGAACTTAAAAACAGGAAGCCGAAAGCAGGAGTACTTCTGATAGCTTCCCCAAGGTTCAAGAACCTTTCCGGTCCTCAGAGAGGAACATACGGAGAGAGAAAGGAAAAAGCGGTCAAGGAAATCCTCGGAACAATGGACTTCCTTGACTTGGTGTATCCGGGCATTACCTATGAAAGAGAGGATGCACAGAAGGCCATGGACATGTTCTACGCTGAAAAAGTAGACTTCATCTATGCCGAGTTCCTATCATGGAGCGAGGACTTCGCATGGATCCGTTTCCTGCGCGACTGCCCTGATATCCCTATCATCTTCTGTAACGTGGCAAAGCCTAAGATGACTTTCGAGACCACTCTTGACGAGGATGACTTCGTTGATTATCTATGCGCCGGCACGCTCGTAGGCTCGCTCGAGGCTTCCGGAAGCATCAGGAGGGTACCTCGCAAGAACGTGAAGACCGTCATGGGAACACGCGAGGAAGTTATCGAAAAGCTCAAGGTCTATGCAAACGCAGCAAAGACACGCGCAATCCTTCGCCACTCGAACGTAGGCCTCATGGCCAACATGAACGAGGCGATGTGGAGCACATATTTCGACAACTATGACCTTTTCACCAAGATAGGTCCGGAAATCCATTATCTCCCATATAGCGACTATGGCACCGAGATCGACAATCTCACCGACGAGGAGGTGAAGGCATACGCCGACGAGCTCACAGGCAAGTACAGGATGATGGAGGACGTGGAATATGACAAATTCATCGGATGCGTCAAGGCTACCCTCGGCATCAAGAAGCTCGCAGAAAAGAACGACATAGACTGCTATGTATATAATGACATAGACCAGGCAACATTCAGGACAGCAGGCTGCCGTGCCGGATTCTATCCTCAGTGGTTCAACGAGAACGTGAGCGTGCTCGTGCCTGAGGCCGACATAGGAGCAGGTCTTATCACATACATCCTCAAGCTGATGAGCGGCAGGAACGTGAACTTCGTGGAGCCGTTCCACATCGAGGACGAGTTCGGCACATTCGCCGGAGGACACGCTGGTCCTAACGACCACAACGACCCTGACTGGCAGGAGAACGTCATCATCTCACGCGACGTACGCTTCGCAAAGACCAGCTGGAAGTATGCGGGAGCTCCATTCGCATGGTACCGCTTCAGCCCGGGAATGAAGACTGTCGCAGGCCTCTACGAGGAGGGTGGAAAGTACAAGCTCATCACCTTCATGGCAGAGAGTCTCTCGGAGAAGGACACTCCGCAGAGCGACAAGAAGCATCTCCTGGCAACATACAGCCACACTATATTCAGGCCGGTTGTCCCTGCAAAGGAGCTGTGGGAGCAGGTGCTCCGTATCGGAGCGACACAGCACTACGCCATCGTGGACGGCGACTGGCGCAAGGAGCTCGAGGACTTCGCGGAGATCATGGGATTTGAATTTTACAGCATCAAATAGTAGTGTAATCATATAAATAAGTATCCATCATGAGTTTCATGTACAACCCGTTTCCGTTTGACGATCCGAAACCGATCAACAGACCGAAACTTTCAGAAAAGACCATCAACTCCATAGTGGCAGGAGGAACTCCGAATGTCGCAAAGAAATTTGTCGCGCAGATCGCCGACAGGGCAAAGGCAGAGGGTGTGATCGTAGGTATCGACGGATACACTACAGCCAACTGGAACCTCTTCGTCAACCTTGTGGCAAGAGAGTGTGTCATCAACGGCCTTGAGCTTGAAGTTGTCGATGCAGCCAAGGCTGTCCTCAAGTCAGGCAAGGAGATCGATGACATGATCGACCCGCTCCTGATCTGGGACACAAAGATCGACCCTACCCTCCTCTATGGAAAGCTTTACCACGGAGGTTACATCGGTCTTTTCGACCAGACGAAGATGGAACAGTTCCGCAAGGACGTCCCTGCCATGAAGGCGCCAGGAAAGCTCGTCGTAGTAGCCGGATACGGCTGCATGGTCACAGAGCTCCGCGACCTCTATGACATCAAGTGCTGGTTTGACATCACTCCGATGAAGACCATGCTCCGCATCAGAGGCGGTGAATATTCAAACATCGGAAAAGAGCGTCCGGGTATCATCAACCGCACCATCCGCCGCTGCTACTACTGCGACTTCGAGTGCGCAGTGCAGCTGAGAAAGGACCTCTGGAAAAACAATGTTCCAGACTATTTCTTCCTTGACAACGACCCTAAGAAACTCCAGATGATGCCTTTCGAGGCTTTCTCGGAGATCTGCGCAGAACTCGTGAAATATCCGTTCCGTGCAAAGCCATGCTACCTCGAGGGAGTATGGGGCGGTTCATATATGAAGAAGCATCGTAACCTTCCGGAAGAGATGAGGAACGCCGCATGGGTGTTCGACTTCATCCCTATGGAGGTCAGCGTGCTTGTAGAGGCAGGCAAGGAGATGCTCGACATCAACTACTGCTCATTCGTTCACAAGGAAGGCATCAACCTCATGGGTGAGAAATGCGTGAACAAGTACCAGGGATATTTCCCTATCCGCTTCAACTGGGACGATTCATACCACTCTACAGGAAACATGTCCATCCAGTGCCACTCGGACGGAAAGTTCAACATCGAGAACTACAACGAATTCGGCCGTCAGGACGAGAGTTACTACGTGGTGGTCACAGGCCATGAGGCAAAGACTTTCATCGGATTCCGAGACGATGCTGACATCCCTCAGTTCTTCAAGGAGATCGAGGATGCCGATACAAAGCAGATACCATGTGACTACATGAAATATGTAAGCTATGAGGATTCCGTTCCCGGCCTCCAGGTGATGCTCCCTGCAGGAACAATCCACTCAAGCGGACGCAACCAGGTGATCCTTGAGATCGGCTCGCTCACTATCGGTTCATATACATATAAGATGTATGACTACCTCCGCCTCGACTTCGACGGCAAGCAGCGTCCGATCCACACTTACCTTGGAGAGAAGTGTGTGAACCAGAACAGAAGGGCTTCTGTCATCCATGATCCGGACAGCCCTGACTACATAGTGCAGAAGCCTCGCCTCGACGCGAAAGGAGAAGGCTGGGAGGAGTACATCCTCGGTGAGAATCCTCAGATGTACATCTCGCTCCGCCGCCTCGAGTTCGAGAAGATGTGCGAGCAGGACACAAAGAACGAGAAGTTCCATGTCCTTACTCTCGTAGACGGCGACAGAGCCCGCGTACGCAGCGTGGAGCATCCTGAGCGTTACTACGACATGGAGTTCATGGATATCGTCTGCGTTCCTGCAGATATGGGAAAATATGTTGTGGAAAACCTCGGCAAGGAGCCGATCCGCATCCATAAGACAACTCTTCGTGAAGGATTTGAAAATGATGAAAAATAGCAATATGATTCTCCTTGACGTAGGAGGCACTTTCGTGAAGTCATCTCTGGGCATCGCCGGCAAAGGCGCTGTCGAGGGAACTTTTGCAAGCACTCCGATGTCGTCAGACGGTTCTGCAGAGGAGATCGCGGCATCGTTCCGCGCAGCAGTGGCAGGACAGATGGAAAGAGCAGCGGCAAACGGCGCACACATTGAGACGGTAAGCGTCGTAATGCCCGGCCCGTTCGACTACAAGAACGGCGGCGTATTCCTTATGAAGCACAAGTTTGCGGCAGTATACGGAAAGACCTTCCGCGAAATACTCGGCGAAGTCATCTCTCCTGAGACTCGTCTTGTCTTCGCACATGACGTGAACGGAGCACTCATGGGAGCGCTCATGCTGCGTCCTGAACTGAAGAAAGGAAACGTGGCCATGTCAACCCTCGGAACAGGTCTTGGATTCGCTTACGCAAAGGATGGCGTGATCCAGGAATCCTCTATGGGCTCGCCCTCTGTCGACCTCTGGGACACACCATATAACGGTGGCATTCTTGAAGATTTCGTGTCAAGAAGAGCAATCCTGCGCTTCTTTGCCGAGCAGGGCGGAGTCCTTGCCGAAGGAGAGGATGTGAAGGAGATTGCCGACAAGGCTCGCGAGGGTGACGAGAAGGCTCTCGAGGCATTCCGCTGCGCAGGCAGGCATTATGCCGCCGGAGCGAAGGATGTCGTGGAGAGGCTTCAGATAGGCCACCTTCTTTTTGCAGGCCAGATCGCGAAGTCGTTCGACCTCATGGAGAAGGAGATCGTGGAAGGACTCGGAGGTACTGTTGAAGTGTCTGTGGTGGATGACATCCAGGGCACCGTCCTCGTGGGAATCGCTTCACTGTAAATTCATAGAAATAGATAACAAACTAACCTTATTATGATGCTAACAAAACGTATGAACGGATTCAGAAGAGTGCTCGCGCTATGCTTCGTATCCGCTTGCGCCATGCTTTCAGCCTTCGCGCAAGACAGAAACGTCTCCGGTGTCATCCTGGATGAAACTGATACAGGAATCGCCGGTGCCTACGTTGTAGTAAAGGGAGAGACCCGTGGTGCGATGACCGACGACCAGGGTAGATTCAACATCAGCGTCTCTCCATCAGATGTACTCGTCGCATCATTCCTCGGATATCTTGACGAGGAAGTGAAAGTCGGCGACCAGACAAAGCTTACAATCAAGCTGGTTCCAGCTGCCAATGAACTCGAAGGAGTAGTCAAGGTGGCTTACGGTACCCAGAGAAAGGCTTCCGTTATCGGATCCATCAGTACCGTTGACATGGGAACCCTCGCTCAGTCACAAGGAAATCTCTCTACCAGCCTCGCCGGTAAGCTTGCCGGTGTGGTTGCAATCCAGAAGACCGGTGAGCCGGGTGCTTCAGCAGACTTCTGGATCCGTGGTGTGAGTACCTTCGGTGCCAACTCTACTCCGCTCATCCTCGTGGATGGTGTAGAGCGCAGCATGGACATGGTAGACACCGAGGACATCGCTTCCCTCTCTATCCTGAAGGATGCGTCTGCTACAGCGCTTTACGGTGTGCGCGGTGCGAACGGTATCGTGCTCATCACTACAAAGCGTGGTTCAGAGTCAAAGCCTCAGCTCACAATAAAGGTGGAGACAGGTATGACTTCTCCTGTAAAGCTTCCTGAAATGGCAAGCACAGGCGAGTTCATCGACTTCCTCAACAATATGTATGTAAACAGCGGCCAGGCAGCTATCTTCAATGATTTCCAGAAAGAGCAGTATCTTGCTACAGCCATGGGACTCGAGGGATGTGATCCTGATCTCTATCCGTCAGTAGACTGGGTGAACGAGACATTCAAGAACCAGGCTATGACTACAAGGGCCAATGTCGGAGTATCCGGAGGAACAAAGAGCGTCCGTTACTACGTCGGCGGTTCATACTACCTTGAAGACGGTATCCTCAACACTGCGGCAAACGACCGTTATGACGCCCAGATGAGCTACCAGAGGTTCAACTTCCGTACAAACGTGGACATCAACCTCACAAAGTCTACGGTTCTCGGCATGAACGTGTCTACACAGTTCACCGTAAAGAACTCTCCTGCAGCGGGTCTTGACGCTCTCCTCACTCAGACAATGACCATGACCCCTACTGCGATTCCGCTCAAGTATACAGACGGAACACTTGCTTCAATCAAGGGTACTCCAAACCCTTACAACCTCCTCAACGAGAGAGGTTATTCAAATACCAGCAGTAACGTAGCGCAGTCTACGGTATCCCTCACTCAGGACTTCTCTGATTTCGTGACCGAGGGTCTTACCGCCCGCGTGGCTTTCTCATTCGATGCTACCAATACCAACGTCCTGTCACGCAGCATCCTGCCGAAGACTTACAGGGCAATCGGAAGGGACGATGCAGGAAACATCCAGTATGAAGTGATCGATGATTATGCCGGCTACATAACCCTCGATACATCACTTCCTAACACCAAGTCTCAGAACTCAAGGTACATCAATTTCGAGGGATCAATCAATTATGAACGTCAGTTCGCATACGCCCACAGGGTGAGTGCAATGGTGCTCTACAGTATGAGAAGCCTTCACCTCACCAACCCGGGAGCATATATCGCAGCTTTCCCATACAAGTCAATGGGTGTTGCGGCACGTGCGACATATTCATACAAGGACCGCTACTTCTTCGAGTTCAACATGGGTTATAACGGATCTGAGAACTTCGCTCCGGGACACCGCTTCGGTTTCTTCCCTGCAGTAGCTGTCGGATACATGATCAGCAACGAGCCTTGGTGGGAGCCGGTATCTGACGTGATCAACCTCCTCAAGATCAAGGCTTCATATGGAAAGGTAGGTAATGATGAGATCGGTGGAAGCCGCCGTTTCGCATACAACACCACCATCAATACAAGCGCAACAGGTGCTGCATGGGGTACAGTTCCTAACTCTTCTGCTACCGGCTATCAGACCGTAGGCGGCATCACAACCGCAGAGATGGGTAACTCCGAGGTCGAGTGGGAGCAGGCTACAAAGAGCAACGTCGGCATCGAGCTCGGTCTCTTCAACGACCTCACCATCCAGGCGGACCTTTTCCGCGACTACCGTGACGGCATCTTCCTCATGCGTCAGTCCACTCCTTCTGCAGTAGGTCTCCAGAAAGACCAGTATGTGAACATCGGAGAGATGCTCAACCGCGGTTTCGACATGTCTGTAGAGTATGACCATACATTCCTCAACGGCTTCCGCGTTTCTGCAAGAGGAAACTTCACATTCAACCGCAACCGCCTCATCTATGACGACCAGCCTACACCGGTAGAGGAATACCTCAGCAACGTAGGATTCGCATACAACCAGAGAAAGGGTCTGATCTCATGCGGTCTCTTCGAGAGCCAGGAGGACATCGACAACTGGCCTGAGCAGACATTCGGTGACGTTCAGCCTGGTGACATCAAGTATAAGGACATCAACGGTGACGGTTATATAGACCAGTATGACAAGGTGGCCATCGGATATACCGCAATCCCTGAAATCAACTACGGATTCGGCGTCAGCCTCGGCTACAAGGGCTTCGACCTCTCTGTATTCTTCAGCGGTGTTGCAAACGTTACACGCCAGATCGGAGGTTCCAACCTCTACGGTGCATCATCATCACCTCAGCTCACAGGACAGGTGTTCAGGGATGTGGCCCTCAATCACTGGACAGTAAGCAATCCAAATCCGAACGCACCATATCCAAGACTCGGCACTACACGTTCGAACAACAACGTGCAGACTTCAGACTACTGGACTCGCGACATGAGCTTCCTCCGTATGAAGAACGCAGAGTTCGGATACACCTTCCCTAAGAAGTGGACAAAGAAGGCAGGAATCCAGGCCCTCCGCCTCTATGTGGCAGGAACCAACCTCCTCACCTTCTCCGAGTTCAAGCTCTGGGATCCTGAGCTTGAGACAGCAACAGGTGCAAGATATCCTATCACACGCAACGTAAGTCTCGGATTGAACATCAATTTCTAACAGACACATCATGAAAAAATTCATATATACATTATCGACATTCGTAGTGCTTGCGCTCGGCGCCGTGTCTTGCGACTCATACTTCGATGTGGAGCTTCAGGACCAGGCGACCATCGAGGAGATGTTCAGCAAGAGAGGAACAGCCCGTCAGCTCGCAGCACACATGTATGCTTACCTTCCTAAGGAGGAGAATCCTGTGGATGCCACCACCGAGGGAGGTTTCTCAGGACGTACTGATGCACGCCAGGTCAACGCTTCTGCATATGCGAACAACGTATTCGACCTCCGCGTAGGTGACTACAGCCCTGCGTCAATCACAGGCTATCAGCTTTGGGAGAATTACTACAAGGCAATCGCTCACTGTACTCTCGTCATCGACAACATTCACCTCGACAAGGAGGATAATGAGCAGGTTCGTGATTATATGAAGGCTGAGGCCCGCTTCATGCGCGCTTTCTACTATTTCTGCCTTTTCCGTACATACGGTCCTGTCATCGTGTGGGGCGACAAGGCCGCTCCTTCAGATGCAGTGGGTTCTACTCTCGACAGAAATACTCTCGAAGAGAATATCAATTTCATCGTGTCGGAGCTTGACAAGGCTATCGAGGTGCTTCCTATGAGCATCACCGAAGTCGGTCTTCAGGAAGGTTCGGACATGGGCCGCGCGACAAAGGGTGCAGCCATGGCCCTCAAGTCAAGAGTACTCCTCTATGCAGCGTCTCCGCTTTACAACGGAAACGAGCTTTATGCCGGCATGACAAACTACTACGGCAAGGAGATCTTCCCTCAGACCTATGATGCAAAGAAATGGGAAGAGGCCAAGAAGGCAGCCAAGGATGTCATCGACCTCAACTATTACAAGCTCGTAGATGCTGGTGCAGAGGCTACCGGTGACAGGTTCACCGACGGTATCAAGGCATACCAGAACATCTTCTTCGAGCAGTGGAACGACGAGACCATCTGGGGATGGTGGATGAACTTCTACACTGACTGGCTCGGCCGTACAGGAGGATTCATCGGTGCTTGCGCTCCACGTAACATCACAGTCGAGGGATGGCAGTCGCTTACTCCTTCATTCAAGCTTGTCGATGCATATGCAATGTATGAGTCAGGCCGTTATCCTGTGACCGGATATGACAGGACTTCGGGAATGGACGACTACTCTAAGCCTATCATCGACGCACAGGCAGGATATGAGGCTGAAGGATTCAGCATGACAACTCAGTACGAGGCTGAGTGGGCAGGCGAATTCGAGGCGCACAACTCTACTCTCGGACGTGAGCCGCGCTACTATGCTTCACTCGTTCCTAACGGATACTACTGGCCATGCGACCCTAAGCTCAAGACCATGACCAATCCTAAGACATCGTCTACAACATGGACTGCAGAGGACATGAGATGTCATTTCTGGAGAGGTTCAGGCGCGCTTTGCGAGCGTTGGGACCAGACTTCGTCAAACAACTATTTCGGTTATGCATGGCGTCGTCTCTACAAGGCAAACAACCCTCTTGACGTAGGAGCGGACTATCAGCAGCTCAAGTATGTATACCCTGCATTCCGTCTTGCCGAGATCTTCTTCAACTATGCAGAGTGCTGCATCGAGACAGGAGACTATGCCGAGGCCATCAAATACCTCAACATGATCCGTAACCGTTCGGGCCTGAACAACCTCGAAGAGGCTTATCCGGGCATCGCAAGCGATCCTGAACTCCTCAGATGGTGCTTCCGTCAGGAGAAGATGATCGAGTTCGCTATCGAGGGTCCTATGCATTTCTATGACAGCTGCCGCTGGATGACCGCCGAGGAGAACTTCCCTGTTCTCAACTGGACACTCAACCTCAACGACGCAGTCGACTATCATGATTCATGGGTTCGCTCAAGCGAAGACTTCCCTCTTGCAAAGCATGCGAAGTTCACAAAAAGAGACTATCTCTTCCCTCTCGATTCGGATCAGCTCGCAGAGATGACAAACTATACACAGAACTACGGATTCTAATCTGAATGAATATGAAGAAGATTTTCAAGAATATCTTGCTTTCTGCACTGACGATTGCTGCCGTAGCATCCTGTGCGGATGACAGAAACAACTTTCTGCCTGAAGATTCATTCGGCTTCAACAACAAGGCCGGTGAAAACGTGCTTACCCTTCCTCTCTACGGAGGTTCATATGACATCGACGTGATCAAGAGCGGAAAGGGACTCAACGAAGGAGTTGTGAACATAACAACTTCAAACCATGACCTGCTCAACTTCAACAAGCAGTACGGAGTCGAGTACATTCCTCTCCCAAGCGACCAGGATCTTTACTCATTCAGCACCGAAAGCCTTACTTTCGGCCTGGACGAAGTGACCAAGCCTGTGACCGTGTCATGGGATATTGCCAAGGTTGCCGCTTTCATGGAGCAGGAGCCTGCAAACCAGTATTGCATCCCTGTGGCTCTCCGTTCGGACAATCTTGAAGTGAACGAAGGAAGAGAGGTGTTCATCCTCAACCTCGTGACTTCTACTATCACTGCAGAGCAGACACTCCTCAGCCGCACTTACGAGTGGGAGTCTGAGCCTGCTTCTGAGACTATGGACATCACAGTACGCATCGACAAGGCCATCCCGGGCATCGACCTTACAGTCGATTTCGAGGTTGACAACAGCCTTATCGCCGCATACAACGAGGCTAACGGAACCAACTATGAGGCTGCGCCGGAGGGACTTGTAACCGTAGGCGCCGACCCTGTCCTCAAGGCAGGTGAGGGATATGTCCTTCTCCCTGTGACCATCAATACCGAAGCTATCGCCGAAGATATGGAGATTGAGGTGGACGGCAAGATGGAAACCAGACATCTGGTGAAGAGAAACTGGGACGGATATGTGGTTCCTCTCAAGATTTCTGGCATGTCTGTGGACGGAGTGAAGGTCACCAACGACCTTACATACATCGTAGTGAAGGGTCTCGAGCCTATACCTCCACAGCTCTTCAACCGCGTATGGGGCATCTATGCCACTTCATCTACAAATCCATGGCAGGCTACATTCGGACTTTCTGACTGCCGTAACTTCACTATGGACGATCAGTATATCTATATTCCTCAGTCTGCAGGCGGAGACCCTGTATTCAAGGCCATCAGCATCACTGACCCTACTCAGGTGAAGAACGTGAATGTCGAGGGCGTAGCAGGTGGTACCCACACACTCTCATGCGCCAGAATGATTCCTAACACAGACCCTGCAGTCAACAATGGCAAGGACATCCTTTCTGCATGCTGTCTGTCTGTCGGAGACGGTTCACACCTCCACTTCTATGTATGGCTCAACGGCATCGACAACGCTCCTACCCTCAGCATGGTAGAGGACTCAGGACGTCGTCTCGGTGACAAGTACATCGTTGTCGGAAGCTGGAACAACGGTGAGGTATACTGCAAGGACTACAACACAGGAAACATCGTTCGCTACGCAATGCTTGAAGGACGCTTCGGTGAATGGCCAGGCGCTGACGGCCTTGCATACGCACGCGGACGTTGCGACTACAACGCATCAGTTGCTGACGCTGCAGGCTGCATCGGTTCTGCATACATCTATCCTGGCGCAGCAGGAGCTGTAGCAGGCACAGTTCCAGGATTCCTCGTTTCTTCAACTGCAAGTGCTCATTATGTAGCAAATGTTTCAGGTAATGTATACGCTTCATCTGCAGACCTCGGCCTGCCGTTGACTCACGGATACAGCTTCTTCAAGGATGACAAGACCAACCTGAACTACATCGCATACGTTGCACTCACTGCAAGCCAGGATCAGGGAAGCGTAAAGGTTATCTCAGACTTCAACGGAACTGCTGACGGATTCATGAGCGTGCTCCAGAAGAATGAGGTCATCTTCGAGGCTCCTGTCCAGGACGGCATGGACGCAACAGTGCTTTCACCATGCCCTGCAACTCACTCTACAGGTGACTGCGTGGTACGTGAAATCAATGGAGAGACCTATATGGCAGTAATGATCCAGAACGTAGGTATCTCTGTATTCAAGATGAACGCAGGCTTCATCGCAGAGTAATCTTTTTGCAGATTTTTCTGAAATTTGATAATTTTATGGGGCTGAATCTGATTCAGCCCCATTTAAAGATATAAGTACATGAAGAGATTGTCATCATATATCATTGCGGCTTTGCTCCTGACCGGCTGCGGAGCGCAGAAGAACCTTTACAAGTGGGAGAAGGACGAAATACGTCCTATCGCCGATGCCACCATATGCTATGGCGGCCACAGCGCCCGCAACCCATATCTCTGGACACCTGAGCGTTTCGAGAAGAGCGTCATCTACACCGACGAGCAGGGTCAGGAGCACTGGTTCTTTGACAATATGATAATGATGGAGCTCTGGACCGACAATTACGGCGTGACGTATTCAATCGCCAACGACGGCAGATATTCCTCAAGAAAGGAGCACTGGCAGGAGCAGCTGGACTACTGGTTTGACCCTCAGCATGGATTCGCGGCTCTGGAGCAGTGCATCACCGATGCAGCGAAGAGGATAGGAAACCCTCCTGCAAAGCGCGGAATCATATTCTCACTGCCGGATCCTGTCTATTTCGAGCATTATACCAATGCCATGAAGGGCATAAACAGGAATACTGTGTATTGGGGCGAGATCGACGGCGTGCAGATGGATTTCGCAAAGGCAGAGGACCGCGTCAAGGCATACAGGTGGATGATCGACCAGGTGCGCGCGAAGTTCGCAGAGGCGAAATATAAGCATATAGAACTCATAGGATTCTATATCCTTTCCGAGGAGCTATCCGCTCCGGGCAGCTTCCGCTATGAGTACAAGGAGCACGACAAGACCATACGGCGAGCGGCCGATTACTGCCATTCTGTAGGCGAAGGCTTCTACTGGGTGCCGTATGCAATGGCTCCTGGAATCGAAAGCAGCAAGGAATTCGGCTTCGACCTCGTGGTGATGCAGCCGAACTACTACTGGACTGATGCAAAATGGAGCTGGGACCAGATCGAAAAGAAAATCATGGACAACGGCCTCGGCATGGAGCTTGAGTTCGAAGGCACGCATGGCGAGCCGCTGAAGTCATCTATTCTCAGCAAGCTCAAGAACGGCCAGGCCAACCCATACGCTGCGCGCAACAAGGCGCGTTTCCAGGAATACCTGGACAACGCCAAGGCGCGCGGCATATACGGCACAAGGCCTTTTGTGCTCTACACAGGCACCAACGCGCTCTATGAAATAGCCGTATCCGAGGATCCGGAGGACCAGAAGATGTACCACCAGCTCGGAAAATTCATCATAGAAAACCCTTTGAAGCATTAAATTGTCATTTCGAGCGAAGTCGAGAAATCCATGACAAAGAAATTGATCTACATACTGCCGCTGCTTCTCCTCCTCCTTTCCTGCGGAAGGGAGAAGACACCCGTGTATGTTCCCAACCCTGTAATCGAACTTTCATTCAAGAGTTTTCATGAAGACGGGGTGATATTGGAGGTCAAAAGCCTCAACACAGACGCAATTCATGTGCTTGTACTGCCTATGGGCGCAGAAAAGCCTTCAGTGGAACAGATATGCAACGAGGGAAAACCGGCAGAGGAGGAAGATGTCTTCATAGGCGGGCTGGAGTCTGACACTGACTATGCCGCCTATGCCGTGGGCAGTCTGAAGGACAGATACAGCAAGATATCCGAATGCCTGTTCACCACCCCGTTCAGAAGCACCGAAAGAACAGAGATTCCTGTTTTTGCAGATCTGGACCTGATTCCAGGAGGCATCACCAACAAGACACCGAACACATGGGATGAGGACAGGATAAAGCCGCATGTGACCTTTACCGACGAGAACGGGCAGGAGCAGTGGCTCCACGAGGCATTCCTGCTCATCGGAGGAGAAGATGCCAAGAGGGATATGATCCTGTCCATCGACTCCGGAGGACGAAGGTCGGGCACTCAGGAAGCATGGACGGATTTCGCTGATTACTGGCTCAAGGACGGAGGCGTAGTGGATGTGCTGGACCAGACCATCTCTAATGCCAAGACGCGCATAGGAAGGCCTTCATTCAGGCATAAAGTGGTAATCACAATGCCGGATCCGATAATGCTGGAATACTTCACAGACAAGGGCTCGTCCACCACATATTGGGGCTCTGTACATGACAGGACACTGGACTTCCAGAACACTGCAGACCAGGTGCTTGCCTATCAGTGGTACATCAACTATGTGATAGAGCAGTGGGAGAAGCTGACGCCTCAGAATGTGGAGCTGGCCGGCTTCTATATCCTTTCAGAAATCCTTGTGGCCAAGCCGAGCGGATGGAACTACAAGTATAAAAGGTGGGACAAGATCCTCCCTCTGGTGGCTTCATACCTCCATGAGATGAAATATGGCCTATATTGGATCCCATATTATCAGGCTGACGGATATGACATGACAGAAGAGCTCGGCATAGATTACACATGGATTCAGCCGAACAAATACTGGGACTATCCTGAAAAGGAGCAGAAGAAGAACTGGAGCTGGGTGTTCAGCACAATGAACACTTATGGTCACGGAATGGAGATCGAGTTCGAGGGCTCGCACGGCGAAGCCGGATGGAGCCAGTGGGAAGAAGGAGTCGCAAGGACAAGTTCATCGATACTGGAGACCGTCCGCACGAATAATGACGCCCAGGGCACTGCCAAGGGCAAGCCTAACCCGCAGGCGGCGCGCAACAAGCAGCTGCTGCGTGACTATATGGAAGAATTCAAGAAGGCAGGACACTACGGCAAATCCCGCATAGCGACATATTCAGGCACAAATGCCATGTATGAACTGGCGACATCGCCGGACGAAAAAGACCGCGAAATGTACCTTGAATACTGCAGATTCATAGTAGAAAACCCATTGAGACAATAATATGAAAAGACTGATAACAATCCTGACAATTCTGGTACTGATTCCAGGCTGCAATGAGCCAAAAGCAACGGAAAACTTAACTGCTGATACTCCAGGCTTCGTCCTCAGTGACGGAAACGTCGAGGTGAAGATCGGAGAAGACGGTGCGCTCCTGTCGCTTGTCAACAAAGAGACCGGACACAACTACGCTTCCGGAGAAGGCCTCTGGAGGATGTTCTACAACACCCATCAGGAGAAGGAAATGCAGATTGACGGCACAGAAAACACCCCTGCAGTGTCGCAGGAGGGTGATGTGATCACCATTGCATACAAAGACCTCGTACACAGGGGAAAGGCCCTCAGGATGGACCTTACCCTCACTGTGGAGGTTGAGGACGGAGCTGTTCGCTTCGGCTCTGTAGTGAGCAATAACGAGCCGGGAACCATAATCCGCGAGCTCCAGTATCCTCTCGTGGGCAACATGAGACTTCCCGAGGGACATAAACTTCTCACTACACACACAGGAGGACAGGTACACGACGACGCTCTCGACCTCATCGTGAATGTCAACCCGAAGACCCTCTACATGAAGCCTGACCAGTATTTCCGTCAGTATGACCTTCAGTACCCCCGTCACGCCGCATCGAACTGCTACGCGTTCTTCGGCGAGAACGACGGTCTCTACTTCGGAAGCCACGACCAGAGTCTCCAGCAGACATGGCATGGCCTGCGCGCATATCCGTCCGCTCCCAATCAGTTCGACCGTCTCGAAGCAGGCTTCTACCGCTATCCGAACGCGATGTGCGGCGACACATGGAGCTGCGACGCGAGCGTCGTGAAGCCGTATATGGGCTCATGGACAGAGACATCGCATATCTATAGAGAGTGGATCAACACATGGTGGGACAAGCAGGATGTGCCTCAGTGGGTAAAGGAAATGACCGGCTGGCAGCGTATTATATTCAAGCACCAGTACGGCGAATACCTCCGCAGATACACCGACCTCCCGGGCCGCATCAACGACTGTGGAAAGAGCGTCGGATGCAACGCAGTGCTTGCATTCGGATGGTGGAGCGACGGCATGGACAACGGATATCCTAACTACTACATAGACGAGACCCAGGGTGGCGAAGAGGCATGGAAGAAGGCCATCGCCGAGTATCGTGAAGACGGCAACCGCCTCATTCTCTATTACAACGGACGCCTCGTGGACCGCGAGAGCGACTGGTATAAGCATGGGAACGGAAAGAAGGCCGTGAACAGGGACAACACAGGCGCCGAGTTCGCCGAACATTATAAGTTCACAGGCGAAGGAACCACCCTCGGATACTATGATACCCGCACATTCTCTATCGCCAACATGGCCAACCGCGAATGGCGTGACATGCTCCTCGACTGGGCCGACAGGGCGATGTCATATGGAGCTGACGCAGTGTTCTATGACCAGCTCGGTGTTGCCGAAGAGTTCCCGAACTGGGACATTTCAGGAGAATTCCCTGTCCAGGACATATACACCGGCCGTTACAAGGCTGAGGCACTCAAGGAGATCCGTGACCATATCAAGGCTATAGATCCGGAGTTCTGCCTCGGCACAGAGTGGCTCAACGACTGCACAGCGCAGTTCTGCGACTTCGTCCATATCGTAGAGTTCACTGCAGAGCCATTCAGCTTCCCTGAATGGTTCAAGTATACATTCCCAGAAGTCATATGGTCTGACCGCTGCGTACGCGACGACACAGACATCGAGCGCAGGCTCAACAACACTCTCCTGAAGGGTCTGGTGAACGACATCGAGGTATTCCGCTGTCGCGGACTCATCGACGAGACGCCTCATTATCAGCAGTATCTCGCACAGATCAACGCCATCCGCCACAAATACCCTGAGCTGCTGCTCGGAGCAGGCCGTTTCGTGCACATGGACGGCTTCACATGCTCGTCAGAAGACATCATAGCACGAGGCTATGCCGGAGGCAACCGCCTCGCCATCGTAGCGACAACCCTCGCTGAAGACGGAGCATCGGGCAATATCTCAGTACCTGGCTACAGATTCGTGGAAAGCAGCTCGATCGGCAACGTGACAGTAGACCGCACCGGCACGAAGCTCTCCCTCGGCCAGCACGGCATCACAGTCCTTATCTTCGAAAAATAGATCGTACAACATAACAACATCCGTCGGAATGATTCCGTGATCAGAATGTGCCGCGTCGGGGCTACGAATATTTCTAGCAATCCTCGCAGAAGAAATGTCACTTTTTTATACGAAGATTCCAAATAGAGACTCAAAAACGGTCATTTTGGCCTGAAACTGCAATCCTTGCAGAAAAATGACTTGATTCTTCTGCAAGGATTGGTAAATTATTCCTATCTTTCGGATGGAACGAAGCTGAGTGCATTGGACGGCAGCGGTGAGGGACTTGTTTACAGAGGTCCGTTCGTGTACAGGAAGAGTTCCGGCGGCAATGCCGGCAGTTCATTGACATTGGAGAGCGCAGCCTTCGGCGCAAGACAGTACAGCCCAGCCCTCCGCCGCTGGATGACCCCGGACCCTCTCTCGGAGAAGTACTACGGCACCTCACCATACGCCTTCTGCAACAACAATCCGGTGAACTTTGTGGATCCGGATGGTAGAATGCCCATTTTAGTTCTTCCTGCTATACCATTTATAGTTGAGGGACTTAAGGACCTTTTTTTTGTTGCGACAGCAGCATGGGCAGTATATAAAACTCATGAATATGTTCAGGAGAAATCTAAATATAATCCTGAATATGGAGAACAACAAAGAAGAGGGAATAGAGCCAAAGGAGAACTGGACCGAGCCCAATTAAACATACAAGAATCCATTGAGAGAAACTTTAATAAGGACAATCTAAATGGAGGGCCTCATCTCGATCCTAATAGAAAAGGTGAAGCGGCATTGATAACTTTTTTATATCTTGTTTATAATACTGCTATTAATCCGAATACTAATATGCCATATGATTATGTTGTTAAATTTTTAACAGGTAATACAGATGAAAATAATAATGATGATTCCAGTAGTAATATGAACGGCCAACCTACAATATTACCGGCCAAAACAGATTCCAATAGCGAAGATTCTGATAGCGAAAGTGGCGATGAGATAAAAGATCCGTTTGAATATTATAGATTAAAATTTCATCTATATGATATTGAATAAAATATACGCGATATTAGGTTCATTATTGTTTTTAGACCTAATAGTATTAGTTGATGTTATTTTCAATTTATCCATTTTTATTTTTGGGGCAGGTAGTGTTCTGGGAATTGTTAAGATACTGACTAATTTAATGATCCTTATACTTGGACTGATATGGGTTTTCACTAAGGATGACAAATGGTCGAGGTATATGCGCTATGAAAATGGGAAAAGTTGGATCATAGCTAAAAATATGCTTCTAATTTCTATTTTGCTCAGAGTCCTATTTATAGGAAATCCCATGCTTTTGATGGTACTTCAAATAGTTAGCATCATCTGCGGAATTTATTTTATCGTAATACAGGCCTGGTACATAAAGACAGGTAGATGGACGTAATTGTGGAGAAAAATCCTTGACTACACTGTAATTATACATGGTGAAGGATTGTAAATCAATAATTTAAGACAGCATAATGAAACCAATAAGAAATTTGATAGCAATTGTCTTCCTGTTGTGTGGACTGTCCGCACAGGGAAGCGCAAAGGTTTACGACCAGAGTGACATGGCCGGGACCTACAAGTATGAGATTCCGGAATACGTCCTGAATCTGCATCTGCACACTGACAACACCTTTATGGTCACAAACACCGTCAGTGACAATACCTACAAACATTTCGGCAAGTGGGAGGTCAAGGAGGACTTAGTCGTCCTTCATTTTGATGAACATAAGGACGACACGCTCCAAGTTCACGAACTTGACAAGTACGTGATGAAGGAGATGGAGATCCTGGACAAGGACAGCCTCTTCTGGGGCCACCATCTGCAGGACGGGTATGAGAAGAGGGTAGTCCTGCAACGTAATGACATAAGTGGCTCATCCCGCAGACGCAAAGACAAGAACGAAGTCTGGAAGGACCTGATCGAGCAGGTCGTGAAGGACGTCGTCGGATAGCAGTCTCTTCAGCTGTGTCACGATACACCCGAAGAAAACAATTTGAGTGTATCGTGACATCGCAACGTTCAAATTGCCTGATTCTGTGTCACGATACACATGAAAACCATACTTTAGCATGTATCGTGACGCAGTATAAAGAATTATTCCTATCTTTCGGATGGAACGAAGCTGAGTGCATTGGACGGCAGCGGTGAGGGACTTGTTTACAGAGGTCCGTTCGTGTATAGGAAGCGTTCCGGCAGCAATGCCAGCAGTTCATTGACATTGGAGAGCGCAGCCTTCGGCGGCGGCCTGATGACTCCATCGGGAGCGATGTTCTATGTGACGGATTACCTCGGCAGTGTCAGGGCTGAAAGATCCTTCGCTACGCCAGGATTGTGTGTGGCGAAGGATGTCAATCAACAATTTAAACAAAACCACAATGAAACCAATAAGACATTTGATAGCAATTGTCTCCCTTTTGTGTGGATTGTCCGCACAGGGAAGCGCAAAGGTTTACGACCAGAGTGACATGGTCGGCACCTACAAATATGAGATTCCGTGATGAAGAAGTGGGATAAGCTCGTAGCATTTTTAATCCTCGCAAAAGGAATGGCACTTTTTTGTGCGAGGATTCCAAATAACGACATAAAAACGGTCATTTAGGCCCACAACTCTAATCCTTGCAGAAGAATTGGTTGATTTTTCTGCCGGAAATGACGGATGTCGTTTTATTCTCCTATGGTCAGAATGTGCCGCGGCGGGTCATGGTGAAGTCGCAGTGGACTTTCCAGGTCTTGCGGTTGAGGATCATCGTGGCGGCCGTATGGCCCATCTGCTTGAAGTCTGTCGAGATGGTCGTCAGACCGTTCAGGACCACTTCGTTGAGGTCGAACTCGTTGTATGATATGATGAACACATCCTTTCCCACTTCGAGGTTCTGCGCCTTGATCCTGCGCGCCAGCGCGGCAAGGCCGGAGTCGAGCTGCGAATTGATGACCAGATAGGCCTCTCCGGGAGCGACTGTCTCCGGAGCGGAATTCATGAACTCCACAGGAATGTCATATTCCATGCAGAATCTGTCGACACCCTTGCAGATCATAGGACCATAAAGGCTGGACGGAAGGGTTATGACCTTCAGGCATGAAGATGCCTTCAGCTTGTCCAGACCCTGCTTCAGACCGTCATATACATCATTCTCAAAGTCCTGATATACAGCGCCGTAATTGCCTGTGTAGCTCTGCAGCCAGTTGTCCACCATGATGAGCTTGCGGTTTGGAACGCGCGCTATCAGCTTGGTCGCAGCCGCCTGCGTCCTGTCGTCAAGCGGGAAGTGCGGGCTGATCACATAGAAGTCATATTTGTCAAGACTTGTGTCCAGGTAATATGTAAACAGCTCAAGATTCTGGTTGTGGGTGAGGATGGTGAGGTCCGCCTTGTCCCCCAGTTCTTCTGCAAGAGAGTTGAAAAGCACCTCCTTGTAGATGCTCAGCTTGTCAAAAAGCACCAGCACGCGTGGCTTCGAGGCCTCGCCGGCCTCCGCCACATAGAATCCCTTGCCCTGCTGAGGCACCAGCAGTCCCTTCTCGCGAAGGATTCCATAGGTCTTCTTGACTGTCTCTTTTGAAATGCCGAGCTGCGCGGCGAAGTCGTTCATAGAAGGAATCTGTTCGCCCGGCTTGAGCTTGCCGGAACGTATTGCGTCCTCGAACTGCTCTACGAGCTGCTTGTAGATCGGAGCCTTGCTCCCTGTCTCAAGAATGATCTGTATAGGCATGGTTATAGGTTTTATAGCAATTTGAATGTAGGGTCGTCGAAACGCAGTCTTCCTGTCTGCGCCCTGAGGCTTTCATTGAAGAGGTCAAAGGTGTTGTAACCCATGTTGCGGAAGATGGTTATCAAAGTCAGGCAGCGCTCGCGGAAGTGGAAGAACTCGCGCTTTTCCTGAGGTGTCCAGCCGATCTCGGCGATTGCGAAAGTCCTCGGATAGAGCATGTATTCAGCGTGAGCGGCGTATGGAATGAGTTCGCACCATAGATTGCCCTGAAGGCCGAGGATATGGTGGTGAAACTCAGGGGCTATGCCCTCGAGAGGGTCATATTTATATACATGGCGAAGCGACTGCATATGGCCCACCGCCTTCGGTTCCTTCCTTATGAGGTCCTGGTAATAATCCAGATATACATAACTGTTCGGAGACATTATCACGTCGTGACCCTCCGCAGAGGCCTTGACTCCTCCCGGGGTGCCTCTCCAGGACATCACCACCGCCTGCTCAGGAAGCCCGGTCTCGAGGATTTCGTCCCATCCTATGACGGTCTTTCCCCTCTCGCGGAGGAACTGCTCGATATGGCGCACCAGGTAGCCCTGAAGCTCATTCTTATGCTTCATTCCCTCTTCCTGCATCCTCTTCTGGCAGTTGACGCATACTTCCCAGTCCTTCTTCACCGCCTCGTCGCCTCCGATGTGGATATATTTATATGGGAAAAGTTCTATGACCTCCTCCAGAACAGTCTCGAGGAACTCGAAAGTACCGTCATTACCCACGCAGAGGTCCCATGAGAAAGGCCTTGGCCTTCCGTCCGGTCCCACGCATGCAATCTCCGGATATGCCCTGTTGACCTCCATGCTATGTCCCGGCATCTCGATCTCGGGAATGATGTCTATGTGACGCTCTGCAGCATATGCGACAATCTCGCGTATGTCGTCCTTTGTATAGAATCCTCCATATGCATTAGGATCCTCGGCATTTGTGAACGGATAGCCGAGGCCTTCCCACTCGTGGTAGGTCTCGCCCACCCTCCATGCCACATGGTCCGTAAGGTTGGGATATGCATCGATCTGGAGGCGCCAGCCGGCAGCATCAGTCAGATGCAGATGCATGACATTCATCCTCAGCAGCGCCAGAGCGTCAATCTGCTTCTTGACGAACTCCTTTCCCTTGAAGCTGCGGGACTCGTCAAGCATGATACCTCTGTGCTGGAAACGCGGATAGTCGAATATCGTGCAATGCTGGATGTCACGGTCGATCAGGCGCATCATCTCAAGGCTTTGCTTTGCCCTGAAAGCGCCTTCCTCGGTCATGGCATATATCTTCACACCCTTCTTGCCGACTATAAGTTCATATGCCTCTTCCTGCGCGAAAGCAGGAAGACCGGCAACTTTGGCAGCAAATTTCGCGTCACTTAGGTATACCTTGACATCCGAACCATCCCCCTTCAGGTTATAGAAACCGTCGGAAACCGAATGTTCCACCGGCTCAGGAATAATCTTATCCGGACTTGAATATGCTGATAATGAGGTTATTGACACCATCAGAGCGATGAATGCCAATAAATTTTTCCGTATCATTTATTATGCAGTCTTTAATCCACACAAAGATAGGTAAAAAAGACCACACCACAGCTCACTCACGCATAAAAAAGCAGCGGATCCCGAAGGAACCGCTGCAGAATCCATATAATCAAGTATCAGACGTTTCTGAATTACTCGAGTGTGAGTTTAATGAGTGACAGACCGCAGTTCTCACCTAAAGCAGCGATATAAACAGCATCCTCGGTAACACGTACATCACAATCACAAAGAGTCTTAGCTGCCGGATTACCTGCAAAATCAAAATCATTGTCAGCATTTGAGAGTGCGAACTCTGCAACAAGACGCTCAGAATAATTAGTAAGAGCATCCTTGAGCGACTCCATTGTGCTTCCATCACCCTCGATTACCTGAAGACGAGGTTTAGAGTTTCCGTATTTCAAAGAAGTCCACGCGATAAATTTCTTTCCGCCAAACTCAAAGAACTTATAACCAAATGTCTTTGCAAGCTCAGGGAATACAGCTTCCTCTGTTGCAGCACCCGCAACAGAACATCCCTTCATAAGGTGAACTCCGATATCAGAAGTGGTTGACATAAGGCAATAGTCCTGCTTTGTATTATCCGAAACAGGATACCATGATATTTCACTGATACACTCGTCATCTTCATTAGTGATACGATATGGATCAATCCAAGTCTGAAGAGCACCATTATTGATAGGAATAACAGCCTCAAGCGGACTATCCTGATTAGATCTCAACCAGATGATACCGCTCTGCCAAGTACCCGAAACAGAGAACTTATCGCCGAATCTTCTTGCTGAATTGAGAGAATATACCTTTACAGGAGCATTGTCAATTCCATTTACATATGCATAGAAATTGAGAGGCTCGTTAGCCAATGCGAGATTACCGACAAGAAGAACGTCTTTTCCATTATTGACAGATGAATCTGTATTCTTGACAATTCTGACGCAAGATGTAGGATATGTACCGCCACTTATTCCATCAACAGGAAGAGTTGAAATCTCCTGAGTCTTGATGTTTATCTTGTAAATGCCGGGAGTTCCAGTACCAAAAGGAATGTAGATATACTCATCATCCATTGCAAGATTAGTATCACCGCCATACCAAGATCCCTTCAGATTGTCGGCAACACCATCAAACCAGTTTGATTCAGGCACAGAATAATAACCCCATACGCGTGTGAACAGAGATTTTGCAACGCCTGGCTGAGTGATAGTCACAGTCATGAGAACCTCCTCAGTACCCTTACGCACGAAATCTACCTTTGCAGAGCGCTCCTCGCCTTCATTCTTCTCAGCTGCGAAAGTGAGCTCGAATGCCGACTTGGTCACTACCTGAGTGAGCCATGCTGCCTCAGCAGGGATAACCACCTCGAAAGGAACGTTTGAAACACCTTTTACAACTACCTGACCACCATCTCCTGGGATCACATAGTCAACAGCCTCAACGCTGTAGCTCTCAGCTGCGAACACCACCTTCCTGATTGAAGTCTTGCCCTCGCCGTTGTCAGCGAAAACGAGCATCTGAGCACCGGCAGCGATGTTTGAAACCTTGATCACCTCAGCCTCAACGACAGCCTCGCAAGCTACTGCAAGAACATCAACAGTTGTAGTTGCGTTGGCACCCTTTACTGTATAAGGGATCTCGACTGAAGTCTGATCCTTTGCAAGACCTATGCTTTCAGCAATCTCGAGAGCGAACTTCTCGGCGAGCGGGAGATCGAATGAATCACCAGCCTCACCGTTCTCACCGACAAAAGTGAATGTAACTGTTCCTTCTTCCTCGTTGACAACAACAGACTTGAAGATAGACACACCTGTAAGAGCACCTACGAACTGAGGCTCTCCACCTGGATATGTTACATAGAGGTTGCCGTCCACGCTTGTGAATACAGGGGCCTCCTCATATACTGCAGGGCCCTGCTCACCGTTGATGAACCAATAGAGGACACCGTCAACTTCCTTTACGGCAACGGTAGGAGTCTTGCCGTCAACACCTGCTGCGCCGGTGTCACCCTTGTCTCCCTGGTCTCCAGTCTCACCCTTGTCACCCTTCTCACCGTTCTTTATAACGATTGTCGTCTCGTCTGAGAAAGTGATGGTGTAGCCTGTACCGTCCTCGAGAGCAACTACAGACTCGATATACTTGCCTGTCTTGAGAGCCTCTGCAAGAGTCTTCATGGCTGCAACATTGAGTTCAAGTGTAGCAAGATCCTCCTCTACCTTTGTGAGGCGGTCGTCGAGATTGTCGATCTGCTCCTTGATGGCAGTGTCGTCATACGCCTCCGGAGTACATGCGCAGATCGCAAGACCCATCATAAGCGCGAAAAATATCTTCTTCATAAATTTGAAAATTGGTTATTTATTGATTTTTACTATACTTTTCAGTTTAGTGTGGTGTGCTGTGGTGCAAATCACGCGGCAAATATAGCAATTAAAACAATACTCGCTCCGTTTTTCGCAATAATTTTATTTCAAAAGCATTGATTTCTAAAGACCATATCTGGAAATGATCTCACGGGAAAGGGTGACAGGACATACCGGTTCATTATACACGACAGGGTCGTCTGAAACAGCCCATGACTTCTCAAACTCTGTAAGGCGCTCAAAAAATGCCGTCTGGTCATATTCGCGGCCGTCCTCTATGCATGAAAGAATTTCAGCAATGTACATTTCCCAACGAGGAGCGCAATATGACTTCACCAGTCCGCTCCACAGTCTTGTCGCATAGTCTAGCAGAGTCTTAGAATCTCCCCATACGGTAATGATGGTCCGTGCATTGCAACGATAATACGCTGACTCCTCCGGGGTCCTGCCCCAGGCTGAAGCATCGTCCAGCCAGCGCTTAAGACTGAGTTGAGGGTCACACGCCGCCAAAGCATCAAGATCATCAAGAAGCTGCAGCATCTGATCGGCAACCGAGCGGGCAGCCTCCAGATCCGAAGCCCTGTAGGCTGCTGTAAACTGATCGCGAAGCACGGCAAAGTGGTTACCCAACGCCTGAGTTCCGAGATTTACCACATCGGAATAATAGGTATCACGGTCGGAAGACACCTCAAGCAGTTCCTTCCAAGCCCTGATCAAAGTAGCATTGTCATATCGCGTATTATGTATCGAAGTCCAGCTCCAATATCCTTCCATGCAAGGACGTGCACAGGTCAGAGGAGTCTGGCTTGAGAATGAACCTGCTATATATATGCTGTCCGTCAATGTCTTCCAGACATTCTCGGCATGCGGATCGACCCGGCCTGTCCTGCGCGAAGCCAAAGTCCTTACCCAGTCCTCATCTGAAATCCCTGAAGACCACGCCTTGTCCAAGACGAATTCATACATGAACTGGTTGATGCCGAAGCCCTCAAGTGTCGACCCTATTCCACACATGTTGTCTCCACCATTCACAATAGCATCATCGATGCGCTCTGAAGCCTGATGGAAGTTACCCGCAAGCCTGACATTGCCTCCGAAATTGCCAAGATAGCAAAGGATATAAGGCTGTCCGTAGAACTTGTCGGTCAATGTCCATACAGGAGTATGCTCAAGATAATAATCCAGAATCACCACCTTACCTTGAGGGACGGCCTGGAGATAGGCCTTGACATTCTCCGGAGTCCAATGCTCACGATCGTAATAGAACATCCATCCCATCTGGAGCCACACAGCTTCCGGATCTACAGAAGCCATTGATTCATAAGCACATCGCGATATCTCAGCCAATGTCTCCGGATCCCATGAAGGGGCATCCACCTCATTGAAAAGATCCACTCCATAAATATGATCCGTTCCGAACATCTTCTCCTGCTCGGTCATGTACTCGCGTTGTATCTGCGCATAAAGCGGGTCCATAGGCGCAAGGAAATGACATAGATTTTCTGACTGAAAGCCGCCCCAGGACGGTATATCGGTAATCTGCGCTTCGGGATATATCTCCTTCAGCTGCTCAGGCACATGTCCACCGAAGGCCTGAAGCACCGGACGCATGCCCAGGCCACGCTCGCGCCTGAGGATCCGCTTCTGGAGCTTCGCCTGCGAGTCGATCCAAGTCTGTGGAAGCGGACCGTCATAATGGTCGATGTTGCACATGCGATGCCATGCCAGATGCGCCGGGCCGGTAAAATATGAACGTATCTCGTCATCAGAAAGACCATGCCTGCGCCATACCTTCTGCCAGACCGCCTCCTGACCTGTATTTGCCAGCGGCATATTGATTCCGTTCAGGGCCATCCAGTCTATGAACCTCTCCCAGTCCTCCCATTTCCACCAAGGCATCGTGTAGCCGAAAGTACAATAGTTCAGGAAGAATCTGTCCTTGACCTTCGCCTCAACGCGCACTGGAGTCTCCACAGCAGGCATCTGAGCAGGATACTGCACCGGCTCGAAAGCATACCATGACACGGTCACTCCGCAATAGTTCTTCAGGTAATGATTAAGACCGGCAGCCATGGAAATTGCATCATTTCCCTCGATGACAAGTTTAGATCCTTCAGAATGAATACAGAATATATCGATGGTGGTGTCATCGGTCTGTCTGAAATCTATCTTGCCGGCATATAACGGGACTATCCTTCGGGCCAGTCCCCTCGCCTGGCGCTCTGCCTCTGTTGCTGAGAAGAAGCCAAGACATAAAGCGAAAAGAACCGCAAACGACGCAATGACAGCAAATAATCTCCTGTATTTCATAGAAACAAACATAAAGTTCTTATCTTTGTAAACTGTGGTACACTGTGGTAACAACTTGCAAATATAAATAAGTTTATGAAAATAGGAGTAGACCTTGGCGGAACAAACGTAAGAGCCGCCCTTGTGGACGGCACGACCGTCATAAGAAAAGAAAAGACCCCATGCCCGGCGAAAGGCACGCAGGAGGAGGTCATAGAGGCAATTGCGGCACTCATAGAACCTCTTGTCTGTGAAGAAGTGACATCGGTCGGAATGGGCGTTCCATCGGTCGTGGACACAACCCGAGGCATCGTATACAATGTAGCCAACATACCTTCATGGCAGGAAGTGTACCTGAAGGACATATTCGAGGAGAGATTCGGAATTCCTGTCCATATCAACAACGACGCAAACTGTTTCGCCCTCGGCGAAAGCCGCTTCGGCCAGGGCCGCGGCTATAAGGACATCGTGGGTGTGACCCTTGGAACAGGAGTGGGATCCGGCATCATGATCGGCGGACATCTCTACGAGGGCCGCAACGCAGGAGCCGGCGAAATCGGCTGTCTGAGCTACCTTGACAAGGATTATGAAAGCTACTGCAGTACTCCTTTCTTCGTATCACACAACACCTCAGGTGCAGAGCTCGCAGCCAAGGCACAGGCCGGTGATGCAGAGGCTCTGGCACTATGGGATGAGTTCGGACACCATATCGGCGAACTCGTGAAGGCCGTTCTCTTCGCTTATGATCCCGAAGCGATAATATTCGGAGGCGGTATCGCGGCAAGCCATCCATATTTTAAAAAGGCCATGCACGAGACCGTACAGACCTTCCCTTATGAGACTGCAAAGGACGTGAAGATCCTCTTCAGTGAAGACGGAGACATGGGACTTTACGGAGCATCGGTACTTGACGAAAAATAACACTGCCATATGAAATACTTTAGAATCTTAGCTATCGCTGCTGCCTTTACGGCCATATCCGCATGCAGTACCCCTGCAGAGCCGCAGACAGAAGACATCCAGCTGAACGGAACCTGGGCCTGGAGGCTTATTCCGGCTTCATGGACAGAACTTGACGGGCTGGAATTGACCACCGATGGAGATCTTGGCCAACTAGGATACCTGGCAACCGTTCCATGCACGGTGATGGGGGCAATTGCTAATGACGAAGTGCTTGTCGGAATGAACTACAAGGATATAGACCGCACCCAGTTCGAGGAACCTTGGTGGTATATGACAACGTTCGAGCTGCCTCAGCTTAAAGACAATCAGCGCGCCGAGCTCGCATTCGACGGCATCAGCTATCGTGCTGATGTATGGCTCAACGGCACACAGGTGGCTTCATCAGACGAACTCTATGGACCGTTCCGTCAGTTCTCATACGACGTTACTGACCTTCTCAAAGCAGATAACAAGCTTGCTGTAAAGGTGTACAGATGGCAGCCTGGCGAGTTCAATATAGGTTTTGTGGACTGGAATCCGAGACCGGCAGACGAAAGCATGGGTATCTTCCGTCCTGTATGGATCCGTTACAGCGACGCAGTATCCATGAAGAATCCTGTGATAACCTCCAAAGTAGACACCGTAGAGCTTGACGAGGCCTGGCTGACAGTAGAGGCAACCCTCTGCAACAGCTCCGACGCCGAGGTCAGCGGAAAGCTTATCGGTAAGTTCGACGGAAAGAAGTTCTCATATCCGGTGACTCTTGCAGCAGGAGAAACCAGGACCATAAAGGTGACTTCAGAAGATGCCAAGGCGCTCCACATGAAGAATCCGCGACTGTGGTGGTGCCACAACCTCGGTACTCCGGAGATGTACAACATGGATCTTTCGTTTGTTGTCAATAATAAGGTATCTGACTCACATTCAATCGATTTCGGAGTAAGACAGATAGACTCATACATCAATGAATCAAAGGGAAGGCAGTTCACCCTCAACGGAAAGAAGGTCCTCATCAAGGGGGCCGGCTGGACAGATGACATCTTCCTCCGCAATCCTGACGGAAGAAACATGATCGAGGTCATGTACGTCAAGCACATGAACCTCAACACCATCCGCTTCGAGAACGTATGGGGCACATCGCAGAACATATACGACACCTGCGACAAGCTCGGAGTGTTCGCACTCGTGGGCTGGAGCTGCCAATGGGAATGGGAAGTATATACAGGAAAGCCTAATGACAGATATGGCTGCATTGCTACCGAAGAGGATATGGAACTCATAGCAGAGTCATTCGAGGACCAGGTGCTCTGGCTCCGCAACCACCCTTCGATCATCGGATGGTATGCAGCCAGCGACATGCTCCCACGTCCTGAACTCGAGCAGAAATACCTCGACATACTCGCAGAAACAGACACTACGAGACCATACATGGTGCATGCCGGCTCGGCTACGAGCCCGCTCAGCGGCCCTGCCGGCATGAAGATGTGGGGACCGTACGAGTGGCAGGCTCCATATTACTGGTACAGCGAAGAGGCAAAGGGTAATGCGACAGGATTCAACACGGAGATCGGTATCGGTGCGCAGTTCCCTGTAAAGGAGACTATCCTCAAGATGATCCCTGAAGACCAGCTCTGGCCGATCGGTGAAGCATATGATTTCCATTGTACTACATCACGAGATGCCCTGCATGACCTCAACGAACTCAAGACAGTAATTGAAAAACGCATGGGCGGTGCCGACAACCTCGATGAGTTCATCCGCAAGGCACATTTCATCGACTATGAGGGTACCAGGGCCATGATCGAGGCGCACCGCGTCAACGTTCCACGCTCTACAGGAGTGATCCAGTGGATGCTCAACTCCGCATGGCCTTCACTCTACTGGCAGATGTATGACTGGTATCTTGTTCCTACTTCCGGATTCTGGTCGGTAAGAAAGGGTTGTGCTCCTCAGCAGCTGATCTACAACTATGGGGACAACCATATTTATGCTGTGAACGACGAAAAGGAGGATGTCGAGCTGAAAGCGAACCTGAAGGCATATGGTCTTGACGGAAAGCTCCTTTGCGACGCTTCGGCAACCGCCGACATGCCTATAGGAAGCTCTGTAAGGCTGTTCGAGGTACTTCCGAAGGGCGAGGATATCAACGACGTGATGTTCCTCTTCCTCACTTTGACTGACAAGAAGGGCAATATAGTATCAAAGAATGAATATGTCATCGCTGAAGTGATGGACAAGCACGACTGGAACAAATACAGATGGTGGAGGACGCAGTTGGAGAGCTATGCAGACTTCTCTGCACTTGACGATCTTGCGCCTGCCGAAGTGGTTGTTTCAGTATCGAAAGAAAGCACGGAACGTGGCGCAATGCCATCTGTCACAATTGAGAACAAGTCAGATGTTGTGGCGTTCTTCGTAAGAATGGACATCAAGTATGGTAACGGCGAGATTTTCCCTGCACTGTGGAGCGACAACCTCGTGACACTGCAGCCTGGCGAAACATTGACCGTGAATACCGGTACGATGATTATCGACGGCATAGATGCAGAACTTGTCATTTCCGGCTGGAACGTTGCCGAGCAGGTGATTATTTTGTAATTTTGCATTAATAAATGCATAAAATCATGGCAGAAGAGAGATTTTCAGACCTCGGCAGAGTCGAGGCTATAGCAAGACTTTACGAAGGCACACCTTACAGACCTTACAAGACCAGCTGGTTCGAGACAGCAGGAAAGAGCATCATCAGCTCTCAGTCCAGGACCTTCCTTGAAGGCATAGACTTCGACCTGACATATTTCCCGCTCAAGCACCTCGGATACAAATGCGTGACAGCTGTGACGGGAGAGCTTTATGCTGAGTTCTCACATCCGAAGGTAATGGATGTCCGCATCGGCATATCAGCAAAACTTGATTTCGAGCAGATAAGAGAAGTATGGTCAGGCATCGTATCTGCTGCAAGGGAGCATGGATACAAGGAAGTCTCACTTGACCTTGTCCCATCACCTAACGGACTGGCAGTCAGCATCTCGTCGGTCGGCGAGACTTCGCTTCTGATGGCCAGGCGCCGCCCTGCCGGAAAGAGCATGGACCTCATCTGCGTGACAGATAATCTCGGCGCGGCATACCTCGGATTCCAGGTACTGGAAAGAGAGAAAAGGAAATTCGAACAGAGCGCTGACGCACAGGCGCAGCCAGATCTCGACACATACAAGAATCTCGTAGGAGCATACCTCAAGCCACAGATCAACCCTCAGATAATCGGTCAGATGGAAGAAGCGGAGATAATGCCTTCATACGGCTACCTCGTGACCCGCGGACTTGCTGACGCCGTCCGCCGCCTCGTCCGCGACAGCGGCCTGGGAGCGAAGATATACGTCGACAAGCTCCCGTTCGCAGGAAAGACCTTCGATGTCAGCAAGGAACTCAATATAGACCCTATTTCGGCAGCCCTCAACGGCGGAGAAGACTACAGACTCCTCTTCACTATTCCTATCGGCAAGCACGAAAAGTTCCGTCACGACTTCCAGACATTCGACGTGATCGGCCACCTCGCCAAACCAGACGTAGGAGCAGTGATCGTCACCCCTGACGGAGTGGAACTCCCGATAAAGGCTCAGGGCTGGATCAATGACTAAAAAAATAGAAGGCGACTAATAAGTGATTAAGTCGCCTTCTTTTGTATTTATATGGATATGACGACAGTGGTGGTAGGGTAAGTTTGGCTTGGTTCCGTCGGAACAAGTTCCGACTCCATCCCTCCCACGACTA
>SUYV01000023.1 GCA_015060255.1 Bacteroidales bacterium
GTTGAGGTATATGCATTTGTACCCTGCGCTCCGATTATCGACATCAGCTTGTCATATTCGTTAGGAATGAAGTAGTCTGATGCTGCATAGCTGATAGAGTCTATCTGATGGTAGAGCTTTGCCCTTTCAGCTTCGTCTGAAGTGTTCCTGTATACTTCAAACAGAGCTTCGATCTGATCAAGCAACGGCTTTTCTGCAGCATAGTCTGAAGTTCCGAACTGCTGCGAGCCTTTGAACATGAGGTGCTCGAAGTAGTGGGCGAGACCTGTGGTCTCTGAAGGGTCGTTCTTGCCTCCGACCTTCACTGCGATGTAGGTCTGGATGCGCGGAGTCTCCTTGTTGACGCTCATGTATACCTTGAGTCCGTTGTCCAGGGTATACATCTTTGTCTCAAGCGGGTCATTTGCCACAGTCTCATACTTGTACTGTGAGCAGGCGGTCAGGAACAGGCTGATAGCTGCTGCGACCAGGATTGCGGTTCTTTTCATATGAATGGGGATTAAAATTAGTCTCTTCTTGCAAGGCCTATGTAATAAAGCAGGGTCGCAAGCGATCCCAGCGCTGCGATCACATATGTGTAAGCAGCCCATTTGAGGGCGTCAATGGCCATTGTGCGTGTCTCGCCTTGTGTGATGCCGGTCTGTGTAAGCCATCCGATGGCCCTGCTGCTGGCGTTGATTTCAACAGGAAGGGTGATGAAACTGAATAATGTAGTTGTGGCAAACAGTATGATTCCGATCCAGAGAAGTCCAGGGAATACATTGATGAATATCACTCCGGCAAGCAGTACCCACTGAACGATGTTGGAAGCGAAGTTCACTACCGGCACGAGCGCAGAGCGAAGTCGGAGTGCTGCGTAGCCGCGCGCGTGCTGCACTGCGTGGCCGCACTCGTGCGCCGCCACGGCCGCAGCGGCGACGCTCCTGCTGGCATATACGCCTTCGCTTAGAGCGACAGTCTTGGTCTGCGGGTTATAGTGGTCTGTAAGCATTCCTCTGGTCGGAACGACCTGTACGTCATAGATACCGTTGTCCTGCAACATCTTGCGGGCTACGTCCGCTCCCGTCATGCCGTTAGGAAGACCTACCTGTGAATACTTGTTGAAACGGTTCTGAAGCATAAACTGAACAAGCATGCTCAAAACCATGATGATGATCATAATGATCCAGATGTTCATGATTCAATATATGATTAAAAGTTAAACTGACATTTTGTCCATGACCGGGCATAGTTGTAGCCAGGTTATGGTGCCTGTGTTATGTGCAAAAAACAGACCACTCACAAAAATAGCATTATTATCAGATTATTTCGTAATTTTGTCAGTCTTATCGTTAATTAGGTATGTATATCAGCAGTGATTTCTCAAGGTTGGAGATAGACCTTGGCGGATGCCTTGAGAATTATAAATATTTCAGGTCGATGCTCAAGGATTCGACCAGGCTTCTGGTGCTGGTGAAAGCCAACGCCTACGGTCACGGTGCCGTGCAGTTCGCATCAGTAATGGAGAAAGCGGGGGCTAACTATCTAGCAGTGGCTTATCCGGTGGAGGGCATGGAACTGCGTCAGGCAGGCATAAAGTCTCCTATAATGGTCCTGACTGCAGGAACAGACTCCTTCGGAGGCATAGTAAGCTATGGGCTTGAACCGGGAATTCCTAACATGTATGCTCTCCGTATTCTCTGCGACGTACTCGAAGAGAGGGGAGTGACAGACTATCCTATACATATAAAGTTAGACACAGGAATGCACAGACTCGGATTCATGACCGATGAACTTCCTGAACTGATGGACTTCCTCAAGACATGCAAGGCGGTGAAAGTCAAGTCTGTATATTCACATCTGGCAGCATCGGACGACCCTGATTGCGATGAGTTTACTTTGGGGCAGATCAGACTCTTCAAGGAGAATGCTGATGCATTGACAGAATCATTGGGCTACAAGCCGTTATATCATATACTGAATTCTGCAGGAATCGAGAGGTTTCCAGAATATCAGTTCGACATGGTCCGTCTCGGCATCGGTATCTATGGCGTGAGCGCGATTCCTGGCAGGAAGCTGGCCCCGGTGGCATCGTTCAAGTGCAAGGTACTTCAGATAAAGACTCTCAAGCCGGAAGACGGTACAGTAGGCTATGGACGTCGTGGAACCATATCTCCGGAAGGAACAGTGGTCGCAACCATTCCAGTAGGATATGCCGACGGTGTAGACCGTCATCTGAGTTGCGGCAAGGGTTTCTTTTCGGTAAACGGCCATAGAGTTCCGACAATAGGAAACATATGCATGGACATGTGCATGCTTGATGTCACAGGACTCGATGTCAAAGTCGGAGATACTGTCACAATATTCGGTGAAGATCCAACAATAACAGAACTGGCAGAGAGACTGGGTACCATACCATATGAAATCCTCACCTCGGTACCACGCCGTATAGAAAGAATCGTAAAGTAATGAGTGAAGTAAACAGCAAATACAAAGTCCTTTTCGTGTGCCTGGGCAATATCTGCCGTTCTCCGGCAGCCCAAGGTATATTTGAGCATTTTGTGCGTGAGAACGGGATGGAGGACAGGATAGAGGCAGATTCTGCCGGCACATATGGCGGACATAGAGGCGAGCCGCCGGACCGTCGTATGCGTAATGCTGCCATGTATCGTGGATTTGGACTGACACATCGTTCCCGTCAGGTGTCGTCTCTTGATTTTCTGGATTTTGACCTGATCATAGCAATGGACGACCAGAATTATGAAGACCTCATGCATCTTGCTCCTTCGGTGGAGGCGACCCATAAGATCAGAAGGATGGCGGAATTCCTTGAATTGCGCAAGATGTCCTATATCCCTGATCCATATTATATGGGGACCGAGGGCTTCGCATTGGTTCTGGATCTTCTGGAAGACGGATGCAGGAATCTTTTTGATGCAATAGTAAAAGCAGAGTTCTGATACTCGATAGAGGGCTATGGAGCAAGGGAATCCGGTGAAAATCCGGAATTGTGCCCGCAGCGGTATATCCTGAACGCTTCTGCATGAAGCCATTGCAGACTTAGTCTGTGAGAAGGCGCAGGAGAATCCTCCGGATATGGAGGTATGGATGAGTCCGAAGACCTGCCATAGTCAAGTCAAACGGTTGAAGCCCGGGGGCAGGCTTCTGTGAAGGCGTTATATAATGTTATTATCTTTAATCCTTTCTGCGGGCCTGGTTTCAGGAGGCTCGCCTGCCGGAACGGAGGTTCCGGCCACAGATTCACTGCATGCAGTGACAGTCACAGCAGACAAGGGTGTGGTGGTATCACGCAAGGATACCTTGTCTCTGGCAAATTCATTCACAGTTTCAGATGTTCTTCAGTTGAGCCCGAGTCTTCTGGTAGGGGATAATGGCGGACAGGCCGGTCTCAAGACAGTAAGTCTTAGAGGAATGGGCAGTGCGCACACCGCTATTTATGTAGATGGAGTCCGGGTCGGGAACGTCCAGTCTGGCCAGACTGATCTGGGTATGCTGGGCATGGAGAACTTCAGCAGTGCGGTAGTGGACTATGCACAGAACAGCGTGTCATTCTCTACTGCCAGGCCGGTTTTCGGAGCCCATCCCGTCTCAGCCTCAGCATCGTTCCTCGCAGGTTCCTTCGGTACCTATATGCCGAAAATCAGACTTGATTTTCGGCTGACTGACCGTCTGTCCCTCTCGGCAAATGCCTCCGGAGTGTTCAGCAGGGGAGATTTTCCATATGCCGACACGCTCAGTAGAACCAATAATGACCTGACGCAGTTCCGTGCAGGGCTGGATCTTTTCGGAATTATGGGAGGCGGTGATTTTCATATCAAGGCTTATTATAATGATGCGGAAAGAGGAACTCCAGGATCCACTTTTTATCCCTCTGCTGACAGGCAAAGGGACAGGAATGCTTTCATCCAGGGCGTCATGACAAAGAGATTTTCCAATCTCTATACATTGAAAATCAGTGCTAAAGGCTCATATGATGACATATTCTATACAAGTTCATGGGGCGACAGCCGGTATGGGCAGACAGAGCTGCAACTTAACTCGGCACATGATTTCCAGATAAAGGACTGGTGGAAGCTTTCGTTGGCGGCTGACCTGCAATGGGATGGGTTGAAGTCCACAGGATATGAGGCCTCGAGATTCTCTGCCTTCGCCGCTTTGGCCTCTTCTTTCCGCCTGCAGCGTTTTTCTGCGGATGTGGCATTTGAATATCAGGGAGCATTCGACAGAAACGGTCTTTCCAGAAATGCGTTTTCTCCATCTGTCGACCTTAAATATACTGTCTTGAAGGGACTGGATGTCATAGCCTTCGGGCGAAGAGCCTACAGGATCCCTACCTTCAATGAGCTATATTATGCCGGTTATGGTAACCCGGAGCTTATGCCGGAGGATGCCTGGATGACGGATATTGGCCTGGACTTTCATAGGACCCTATCCTCAAAGTGGAGCCTGAGTGCAAAGCTGGATGGCTTCTGTAACCTCCTGAAGGATAAGATCATATCAGCTCCGACTGAGGCGGATCCGAATATATGGCTGCCTTATAATATCGGTCGGGTACGCTCGGCAGGAGTTGATGCTGTAGTCGGAACGGATTATCATTCTGACGGCTGGCTGTTCTCGTTCGATGCGAAATATACATGGCAGTCAGCGGTAGATATCACTCAGGACAGTTATTCCTATGGCAGTGCAGTACCTTACATTGCAAAGCACACGGTCGTGCTGTCTGGTCTCCTGTCATGGAAAGGATGGAGCCTGAGTCCTCTTTGGCAGTTGAGGGCTGGCCGTTCGGACGGATATGGTGAACTTCCGGACTGGAATACCCTCGATCTGTCCCTCGGAAAGTCCTTCTCTCTCGGCAAGGGCGGAACGCTGGCGATGAAGGTTTCGGCGCGGAACCTCTTTGATGCCAGGTATGAAGTAGTCAGCGGCTATCCTATGCCGGGCCGCAGCTTTATGGCAGGTGTGGAATATAAATTCTGATGAATATGTTGAGTCTGTTATATGTAATATTATCCGGAATAGCTCTGCCGATCGGCGGAATCCAGATGCAGTATCTCTGGCGTAACCAGCTGGGGGATGTCTATAGTCTTGGTCTTGGCAGTGCGGCATGTCTTGGTGCTGCAGCTGCCACCATGACAGGGTGGTGCTCGCTGACCGTCGGCAGCTTCATCTGTACCCTTATCTGTACTCTGGTCTGCTTCTTTGTGACCTTGCGTGTCAGCACCCAGAACCTTATCACATTCGGTATCCTCTTCGGTACCTTCATAGGTTCGCTCGGCACTATCGTCGTGACCAATGCTCCGAACGGAGACCTTCTCAAACAGTACTATCTCTGGGGCGCGGCAAACTTCAATCTCGAGGGCGTGACTGCATGGGATGTGGTCTTCTCTCTGTCGCTGTTTGCGGCAGGCCTGCTGGTGGCACTGAAGGCTGCAAAGATACTAACAGCTCATTTCAAGGGCGAAATAGAACTGTCAAACCTGAAGAAGGCACTTCTGCTTCTGGCAATAATGTTCCTGGTAACCAGTTCCGTATCCATCTGCGGCCCCATCGGATTCATCTCTCTCGGTATTCCGAACCTCAGCAGAATCATCTGCAAGAGCACAGATATACGAAAGCACTATCTGATCTCCAGTGCCATGGGAGTAGGCCTCCTTCTGGTGACATATCTGGTGGTCAATCATGTGAACTTCGGCATATACCTGCCTATAAGCGCAACAATGGCCATCATTGCGCTTCCGCTGATGGCCATTCTGTTTATGAGGAAATAAGCTTATTTGCTTCTCATGAACCTGAGGCATTTCAGGATCCATGCAGGAAGCGGCTTGCTGTCGTCCCTGTTCTCGAGATGGAGGTATATGCCCAACTTCTTGAGGATAGGGATTTTGAATGTCTCTACAAACTCAATCAGAGTACCGTCCGGATCTTCGATGTATGTGAAGTGGCCGTCAGCCTCTCCCATCTTGAAGTCCTTTCCGCTGTCGCATACGAACTCATGTCCCTGAGCTGCAGCTGCCTTGCGTACTTCCTCCATGTTTCTGATATCGAAGCAGAGGTGGATGAAGCCAGGGTCGCCCCATAGACGACCTTCATACAATTTGCGAGGTGCAGGTACACCTTCTCCGTCAAGTCTTTGTATGAGCTCGATGTGCGATGTTCCGAGAACCTGGCTCAGAGGGCCTTCAATAGGTTTTGAACGGGTGAGCATCACTCGTCTCATCTTGTACTGTCCGCCTGGTACGCCCTTAAGGTCATCGAATACACCGGTAACGTCGTATTCCACCTTGTCGTAATCCATGATGGCTCCATAGAATTCGATGGACTTGTCCATGTCAGATACGCCCAGAGTCGCACCGTTGTTACCACCTGTATTCTTGTCCTCGTTATAGAAGCAATAATCGTCAGTTTCGATGTCGAACATATTGTTCCAAGGGTCCATGATGAAGAAGTGCTCCTTTCCGTCAGGGCCAGGTGTCGGAGTGGTAAGGATATTCACCCCCTTCTTCTTCATGTCCTCATATGCGGCGCGTACGTCACGTGATTTCACTTTGCATACTTCGATTCCATAGTCTCCGAGTTCCGGCTGGAACTGTATGTAGTTGAGTTCACGGCCCTTAGGCTCCCATATCTCAAATCCGCCGCCACCACGAAGATTTATGACGAGAATCGCATATCTTGGCTGAGGCTTGCCGCCGGTGTAAGGAAGCATCCTCTCTGCAACGCCTTCAGAGCCGAGGATCTTGATGTCCACTCCGAATACGTCCTTGTACCATGGCCATGCTTCTTCTACACTCCTTACTCCAATACCTACCTGCTGTACTCCGCAGATTACTTTTCTTTTTTCCATATCACAGATATTATCTAGCTGAAACATTACGTGCGATGAGTCGGAAGAGTGGGGTAATATACCTGTAGAACGGTACCATGATGGTATCGAAGCCACCGATAACCTTCTCGTGCTTGCAGCGCGCTATAGCCTTGATCGCAACCTTGGCGCACTTGTTTACGTCATATCCGTTAGCCTGGCCGGGATCCATTATGCCGGTAGCCTTGCCGCTTCCATCCAAAGCATTCTTTGATACCTCGGTATGGATGCGTCCAGGGATGAGGATCGTGGTCTTGATCTGAGGATATTCAAGGGCTATTGTTTCATAGAATCCGTGGATGGCATGCTTCGATGCACAGTATGCTGAACGTACAGGGAAACCGAATACTCCTGATACTGAAGAAACGACTGCAATGTGAACACCTCTTTCAATGAACATGTCCTTCAGGGACTTCACGAGATAGATTCCTCCGAAATAGTTGACTTCCATGAGCCTGCGGTCCACGCTGATGTCAGTCTCAAGTGTCAGTGCTCTCTGTGAGATACCTGCGTTGAGGAGAAGGAAGTCGATGAGATGTCCTTCGGCATGTATCCATGCCACGAGTTCATCTATAGACTCGGGCTTTTCTACGTCCACGGTCTTGCACCATGACTTCACACCCATTCCGATGCATTTCTTCTGCACCTTCTCAAGGGTCTCCATCCGTCTTCCTGTAAGGATGACGTTGGTTCCTTTGGCGGCATACTGATATGCGAGAGCCTCGCCGATGCCGCTTCCGCCGCCTGTGATCAGGACGGTCTTGTTCTTGAATTCCAACATATGTTTATGGTTTTAGTACTTTGCTTATATTACAGCATCAGACCAGCCTTGACTTTGTCCGCAACTTCCTGTCCCTTTACGTGAGCTAGGATTGTAAGACCGAATTCCTGCGCCCAGCCCGGTCCGCGGCCTGTGATCATGTTGCCGTCAACAACAACTCCTTCCTTGACATATACAGCGCCTTTGGCTCCCAATGCCTCCTCGAATCCGTCGTAGCATGTCATCTTCTTTCCTTCAATCGATGGGAGAAGAGTGAGGACTACACTAGGTGCTGCGCAGATTGCTGCTACAGTTCCTCCTTCCTCATAATGCTGTACCATTATGTCCATCAGTTTCCTGAACGCCGCAAGGTTTGCAGAACCAGGCATGCCGCCAGGGAAGATCATTACATCTGAAGGAAGGCAAGGCCCGAAGGATGTGGAAGCCCTGAATTCTCCAAATGCCATATCTGCCACTACAGGGATACGGTTTGAACTGGTCACGATGCGGTCATCATAGATTGATACGGTCTTTACGTTCACACCGCCTCTGCGGAGCATATTGACGGTCGTGAGGGCTTCTGATATCTCAAAGCCGTCCGCAAGGAATATGTATGTGCCTTTCATATCGGTTTATTGGTTTCTGTGTTATTCTACTCTGATGTTGAATGGTGCTACAGGGAGTCCCTCCACGTTCTTGAGATTGCCAGGCTTGAAGTCTCCCCAGCCATAACGTACGTGACATGGGTCGTGTACGAACTCAGATCTGATGCGCAGAACCTTGGTGTCCCATTCAAAATATGCGAATGTGACAGGGTAGAAGATGCCTTCGCTTCCTGCTACCTCAAGGCCTTCTATCTCTCTCCATCTGTTCATGCCGTTGTCGCAGTGGGTGAGCTCTACTCCAAGCTCACATCCGTTGGCAAGTCTGATGCATTTCACGGCCTCAGGGCTGTAGCAAGGCAGACTGCCATATCCATAGTCACGGTTAAGCGCGAGGAATGCGAGTCTTTCGCCTACTTCCTTCTTCTTGGCAGGGTGGATGTTGTCCTGCTCGTAGCTCTCCACGAGGTCATTTGTCACCGCTATCGCACAGTTAGGAATTGTGTGTGCGGTCTCATGCTGAGCCTGGCGCAGAAGAGCGAAATATGGAGTCTCCGTATATGGCTTGTTGCGGTATGGCGCAAGTTCTACCATATAAAACGGAAGTTTTGCCTCGGAATCGTCCCAACACTCTCTCCAATGGCTTACCAAAGTGCTCATGCGGTCGCAGAACTGGTCGTGCTTGCCGACATTTGAACATCCCTGATACCAGATGAAACCTTTTATCGTATATCCCATTACTGGCGAGAGCATTGCGTTGTACATGAGATATGGGCGATGGTAGTGAATCATTGACTCGATCTTTTCACGGCTGAGGTCCTCGTCAGGATATGTTTCAAGGATTTCCTTAGGCAGCCAGCTTTCTATGCGTGCTCCGCCGTAGGCGCATGAAACCACGCCTACAGGGATGTCCAGCATCTGGTTGAGTTCGAGAGCGAAGAAATATGCCACTGCGCTCATCCATTTCCTGGAATCATAGTCTGCCCCCCTCCATACTGCATCCACGTCCTCAAGAGGCTCATATGACTGGATGGCAGGGACGTTGAACATCCTTATCTTCTCCCTTGCTGCGGGTGCACAGATATATTCCATTGCATTTTCCACAGGGCAGTTGAAGAAGCCGTTCATAGGCATCTGCATGTTGCTCTGGCCTGATGCAAGCCATACCTCTCCGATGAGGACGTCGTTCAGGGTTATTGTGCCGCCGTTACCTTTGATGGTGACGCTGTATGGCTTGTAACTTCCCGCAGGAGTCGCCACTTTCACTTCCCATCTTCCGTCAGAGTCTGTCTTGGCGCGGTATGACTTTCCGTTCCATGAAGTCGTCACTGTAATCTGTGAACCTGCATCTGCTTTTCCCCAGATGGCTGCATCGGTGTTCTGTTGAAGGACCATGCTGTCTGTGAAGATGCTTGATACGGTGAGCTTCGCCTCCGATGCTGCACAAAGAAGAAGCATCAGCGCAATGGATGTGATAAGGCGTTTCATTTCTTTGATATTAGAGGGTTGCGAGGAAATCTGTCACGTTCTTTTCTATGCGGGCGTTGATGTCAGTGCCTTCCGCCTTCTCGAACTTTTCACCTGTGATGTTCTCGTAGAGTTCTACATAACGGTCGGTGATGCCATTTACGATCTCTTCTGTCATCTCAGGTACCTGCTGTCCTTCCTGGCCCTGGAAACCGTTGGCCATGAGCCATTCGCGTACGAACTCCTTCGAGAGCTGCTTCTGCTTCTGGCCTGCAGCGAGGCGCTCCTGGTAGCCCTCTGCATAGAAATAGCGTGATGAGTCAGGAGTATGGATCTCGTCCATGAGATAGATCTGTCCGTCTTTCTTTCCGAACTCATATTTGGTGTCCACGAGGATGAGTCCCATCTTTGCGGCGATCTCTGTTCCTCTCTGGAAGATTGCACGGGTGTATGCCTCGAGCTGCTCGTAGTCTTCCTTGCTTACGATGCCCTGAGCGATGATGTCCTCTTTCGAGATGTCCTCGTCGTGGCCCTCGGCCGCTTTGGTGGTAGGAGTGATGATAGGCTCAGGGAACTTCTGGTTCTCGACCATTCCCTCAGGCATCTCCACGCCGCAGATTGTGCGCTTTCCAGCCTTGTACTCTCTCCATGCGTGTCCTGAAAGGTATCCGCGGATGACCATCTCCACCTTGAAAGGCTCGCATTTGTGTCCTACGGTCACCATAGGATCCGGAACCGCGATCTTCCAGTTAGGAAGGATGTCTGCTGTTGCGTCAAGGAACTTGGCGGCGATCTGGTTGAGGACCTGGCCCTTGAAAGGAATGCCCTTCGGAAGGACTACGTCAAATGCTGAAATGCGGTCAGATACGACCATGACAAGGTATTCATTGCCAATGCTGTATACATCGCGAACCTTGCCTACATAGTGACCGGTCTGGCCGGGAAAACTGAAATCTGTCTTTACAATTGCTTCCATATGTATTTAAGTTTAATTATTTCATAATTACCCAATCCACAAAGATAGGAAAATTTATTTATAGTCGGTAAGTTTGAGACGGTATTTGCGGCTTCCGAAGTTTCTGAAATACCGAACCTCCGCCCCGTCGGCCATCCCGGCCCCTCCCGTCATGCCCGGCCTGACCGGGCATCTCCTCCACAGAGCGTCGACAGTAAACGTTACAGGCTCCTTGATTCCCTCAGCGACAAAGCCGAGCTGCTCATAAGCATTGCCTTCTGACCATTCCAGGTCCGCATAGCTCATGATGTCGTCCGGAGCTGTCTCATTGATGAAATGCTTGAGCATCCTGCCCATGCCTCCGCTGATGCGGACTCCGGGGAGCGATGCGTAACGCGTCCATTCATAGGACCTTATCTCCTGTCCGTTCTTGATCCATCTGCGGGCGTTGGAGAACTCTGCGACGGCGACCAGAGTGCCTGGCGGCAGGCCGCCGCTCCGGGCCAGATGTCCTGTGTGCCTTTTCAAAAACATTCCGTATCGGTATCTGCATGAGGCGTCTCCGTAACTGTGGCATGCCTGAAGAAAGGCTGCGGCGGTCGGTTTGTCGATCCTCCGGATCTCGCAGTTGCGGGCGTATAGGGAGGTGAACCTTTCCAGATGGGCGAGCAGCCTGGCCTTCATCATTTCCTGCTGCCTGTTCCATCTGTCTTCTGTGATGATTATGAGCTTGCCTTCTATATCTTTGACGCATTCTGCCAATGAGTCGCTGTATGCTTCGGCGTCTTGAGCTGATTCGGATATTATGCTGATCGGCAGTATGTTGCGGATGTCGCCGCAGGCACTCTTTGCGCTGATGACGGCGCTTCCGCCAATGTCCTGTACGGAATTTGCAAAACCTTCGCTTTCCAGAAAAGCGGATATGTCCCGGCATAGTCTGCTCATAGGATACAAAGATACAATATTATTGCTATTTTTGCGTAAACAAGACAAGGCAATATGGATGATGTGAAATGCGGTATGGCGCAGTCGGGGATACACGCCGGTTTCCCTTCGCCTGCGACCGATTATATGACTCAGGCGATCGACCTGAACAAGGAACTTGTGAGGCATCCAGCAGCGACCTTTTATGGCCGCGTGGTGGGTGATTCCATGATTGATGCAGGTGTTGACGAGGGAGATATCCTTGTGATAGACAAGTCGTTGGAACCGCAGGAGGGGGACATGGCAGTGTGTTTTGTAGACGGCGAGTTCACGCTGAAATATCTTCGCTTCCGTCCGGGAGGCCTGACCCTTCAGCCCGCAAACGACCGCTATCCTTCAATAGAGGTCGGCGAGGATACGGATTTCAAGGTGTGGGGCATTGTCACCTATGTAATAAAGAATGTACGCTCTCGTTGACTGTAATAATTTCTTCGTCTCATGTGAGAGGATTTTCCGCCCAGACCTGGACGGAAAGCCTGTCGTCGTGCTCTCAAATAATGACGGATGTGTCGTGTCCCGCAGTAACGAAAGCAAGGCTATGGGTATAAAGATGGGCACACCTTTCTTTAAGGTCAAGCATTATGTAGATGAAGGTAAACTGGTGGCGTTTTCATCGAATTATGCCTTGTATGGGGATGTGTCAGGCAGAGTGATGTCCATATTGGCAGATGCAGTGCCGCATCTTGAGATATATTCCATAGATGAGGCTTTTCTGCATCTTGGCAACGTCGCAACAATGGAAAAGATTCCGGTCTTTTGCCGCAATCTGGTAATGAAGGTGCGGAAATGGGTGGGAGTGCCGGTGAGCATAGGCGTGGCACCTACGAAAACCCTTGCCAAGATTGCAAGTCACTTTGCTAAACGATATAGGGGATATCGTGGAGTCTGCATGATCGATAATGATGAGAAACGTCTTAAGGCGCTCAGACTGACTCCGATAGGAGATGTATGGGGGATAGGCCGGCGCCTGTCTCCAAAGATGCAGGAATGGGGCGTCATGACGGCATTGGATTTTGTCGAGAGACCTTGCGAATGGGTGCAGGCCAGGTTGGGCGTGAACGGAGTAAGGACCTGGAATGAGTTGAGGGGTGTTGCCTGTGTTGCGGAGGAACTCGATGAAAGACGCAAATCCATATCTGTGTCCCGTTCTTTTGCGGAAATGATTCAGGATGAGCAGGAGCTGGCCCTTAGGGTTGCTGATTTTGCCGCAATGTGTGCGAAGAAACTTCGTGAAGAAGAATCTGCTGCCTACGATGTGACGACATTCATGTATACCAACAGGTTCAGGGAGGATCTGGATCAGTATTTCCCTTCTGCCACGGTGCGCCTGAATGTTGCGGCGAACAATGCTCAGGAAATCATAGGTGCTGCTTTAAAGGCGATGAGGACCGTGTATAGGGACGGGTATATGTATAAGAAGGCAGGTGTGACGGTAAGCAATATAGTTCCGTCTGATCAGATACAAGGGTCTTTGTTCGGATATGATGAAGACCTGAGACAGAAACATGACAGGCTTTCAGAACTTATGGACAGCGTCAATTCGACGTCTGTGTCCGGACGATCCTTGTTGCGCCTGGCATCTCAACGGCCGGGACATTATGCAGATGGCATACGTTGTGATTTCCGCTCCGGCCTGTATACGACATCCTTTGATGAAATAATAAAGGTGCGCTGAGTGCGCACCTTTATGCTATCTGAGTTCAGTTATCTTCATTTCCTTCATTATCTCTCTGGTTTCCAGAGGATTGTCTGTGGTCAGCTGGTCGACTCCGAGCTTGAGCATCCTCTTGATGTCGCCGTCCTTGTTCACGGTCCATGCGTTCACGCTCATGCCGTTCTTGCGGGCGAGCCTGTACCATTTCTTATATAAGGTGAACACCATGTGGTTGTAGTCTACTCCGTTGATGCCCATTTTTGCGAGCTCTTCCGGATTCTTGCTTGAGCCGAGGAACTGTACTGTGAATTCCGGATGCTCCTTTGCGATCTTCTCGCACATGTGCAGGCTGAACGAGATGAACATCACTCTCTCCGGATCCATGAGCCCGTGCTCTTCAAGCTTCTTGTATGTGATCTCGACGAATCTGTCCTCTACCTCGCTGCATGAATGAGGCTTCAGCTCGTATACAAGCATGGTTTCAGGGTATTTCTTTCCCTGCTCGAGATACTGGTCTATGGTAGGGATGCTCTCTCCGTTCGCAATCTTGAAGTCCTTGAATTCAGAATATGGATATTCCTCTATCTTCCTGCCTTCCACGTCGCTGTCGTGATATACTATGAGCTCTCCGTCAGAAGTCATGTTCACGTCGAATTCGCTGCCCCAGAAACCTGCCTCCTGCGCGCAGCGGAGGGCTGCTACGGAGTTCTTTGCATATCCTGCTTCCTCGCAGTTCCAGAATCCTCTGTGTGCTACGATGCCTGTCTGCTTCTGTGCATATGCCTCTGCCGAAATCGAGAGCAGGGCTGCAAGTGCTGAAATAACCGATATTGCCTTTCTCATAATCTGAATTGTCTTAGTGACAGCAAATATAGTCATTTATTTAATAGAGTTTATCTAAAAAATATTAACTTTGCCTTTGATGTGCCTCGGTGTAGGCGCCATCGAAGGTTAGGAACGTATAAATTGAAATAATTACAGAAATTATGGTAAAGGTAAATCTCGGAGGCTGCAGCTCCTTTGTAAAAGATGCAGATTATCAGGCATATGTAGAGAAGGCTCTCGCAGCTCTTGAAGTTCTTGAAAATGAGACCGGTAAGGGAAATGATTTCCTAGGATGGAAGCATCTTCCTTCAGAGACTCTCAACAGCGGTCTTGTCGCAGAGTGTGAGGCGGTAAGGGATGCTTGGAAGGCAAAGGGAGTGGATCTCGTCGTGGTCATCGGCATCGGAGGTTCTTATCTCGGCGCGAAGTGCGCTCTCGAGGCTCTTTCGCATCAGTTCGCAAAGCAGCTCAAGACAAAGGGCGATGCTCCTGAAATCGTATTCGCAGGACAGAACCTCTCGGAAGAGTATATGTGCGAGCTCATGGACCTCGTGCAGGAGAGAAACGCAGCATGTGTGGTCATCTCGAAGTCAGGTACCACGACAGAGCCAGCAGTGGCATTCCGTCTCGTGAAGAAGTATCTTGAGGATACATACGGAAAGGCAGAGGCTGCAGAGCGTATCGTAGCTGTGACAGACAAGGCTCGTGGAGCCCTCAAGTCGCTTTCTACTCAGGAAGGATACAAGACATTCGTGATCGAGGATAATGTAGGTGGACGCTTCTCAGTGCTCACTCCGGTAGGAATCCTCCCTATAGTTCTCGCTGGTTTCGATATGAACGCAATGCTCCAGGGAGCCCTCGAGATGGAGGAACTCTGCGCAAAGAAGTGCGAGTGCAACCCTGCGATCCAGTATGCAGCAATGCGTAACGCCCTCTATGCTCAGGGTAAGAAGATCGAGATCCTCGTTGCATATAACCCTAAGCTCACATACCTCGGCGAGTGGTGGAAGCAGCTCTACGGAGAGTCTGAAGGCAAGGACGGCCTCGGCATTTTCCCTGCATCAGTGAACTTCACCACAGACCTCCACTCTATGGGCCAGTACATCCAGGACGGTGAGCGCACCCTCATGGAGACTGTCGTTACAGTGGAGAAGAGCAGACGCTCTATGCTCATCGAGAGCGATCCTCAGAATCTCGACGGCCTTAACTTCCTTGCAGGAAAGCATGTGGAGGAGTGCAACGCGATGGCAGAGCTCGGAACCAAGCTCGCTCACATCGACGGCGGAGTGCCTCAGCTCTCGCTCTCTATCGAGTGCATCGACGAGCATAACCTCGGAGCTCTCTTCTACTTCTTCGAGAAGGCATGCGGAATCAGCGGATACATCCTTGGCGTGAATCCTTTCGACCAGCCGGGTGTGGAGGCATACAAGAAGAACATGTTCGCTCTTCTCGGCAAGCCGGGATACGAGGCTCAGGCAGAGGCTCTCAAAGCTAGACTTTAATAAAAACATATGGAGAAGAAACTTTATCCGTTTAAATTTGTACCTGTTGCTTCAAGGAGACCTTGGGGTGGCAGTGCTTTGGTTAAGGAACTGGGAAAGAACTTTGTCGAGTGTGACGAAGAAGGAAACGAAACGGTCCTTGGTGATGATGTGCTCATCGGTGAAAGCTGGGAGCTTGCTGATATGGGTATCGAAGATTCTGTCGTGGCCAACGGATGGCTGGCAGGAAACACCATCAGCGAACTCATGGAGACATATCTTGAAAGGATTGTCGGAGAAGATGTATATAATCATTACGGACGTCAGTTTCCGTTGCTCATCAAGTTCCTTGATATCAATGACAAGCTTTCTGTCCAGGTGCATCCTGACGATGAGGTGGCAGCTGAGAGATATGATTCGCTCGGAAAGGCGGAAATCTGGTATGTCATGGACGCCAAGCCTGGTGCCAAGATGTATTGCGGATTCAATCGCGAGGTGTCGGCACAGGAATTCTATGACAGATGCCATGCAGGTACAGTGGATGAAGTCCTGAATGTCATAGAGCCTAGGAAGGGTGATGTTATATTCATTACTCCTGGTACAGTGCATGCCGCTGATGGTGGTCTTCTTATAGCGGAGATTCAAGAGTCTTCGGATATGACTTTCCGTCTTTATGACTGGGGACGTGAGTTCAATCCTGCCACTGCGCGAAAGACTCATCTTGATGAAGCGATCGATGTCATCGACTACAGGCCGTTTGATTTCGGACTGTATCGTAAGGGCCCGCTTTGGGGCGATGAGGCTTCGTATGTGGCCTGTCATTCACACGAGGAAGGCCATGAATGCCACTGCCATGAAGAAAGCCAGGAGGGACAGATGATCCAGAATCTGGTAGAATGTCCGCAGTTCAGCGTTTCTAAGATAGCTCTGACTGATCCGCTTCACATCTATACCGATAAGTTTGAAAGTTTTATCGTATATATCTGTCTTGAAGGTGCGGCATCGATCCAGGTCCCTTCTGTCAGGGAGAACGGTGAAGCATATATGGAGAACTACGAGTTCAGCAAGGGCGAGACCATTCTCGTTCCGGCGGACATGCCTGATTTCTTCCTTGTTCCACGTGACCGGTCTACATTGCTTCTCGAAGGTGTGACCCGTCCTGTAGAGGAACAGGATTCATACATTGACCCTGAAACGGAAGCGTTCCTTGAAGGTGAAGACTACGAGGGGATAGAAGATGAGGCTGACGATGAACCGAAAGGTCCCGCCGGCGCATCGCCTCTGAATTTCTTCAACTGATATGGACGAAATAAGGATAGACAAGTATCTTTGGGCCATCAGAGTGTATAAGACACGCACGGATGCCACTGACGCCTGCAAGGGCGGAAAGGTCCGTGTCAACGGAGATGACATCAAGCCTTCGAAATGCGTCAGGGTCGGTGATGTCATAACCGCGCGTAAAGGAGCTGTCTTATATACTTACAGGGTCCTTCAGCTTATAGACAAGCGTCAGGGAGCGAAACTTGTTCCGAATTACGCCGAGGATCTGACTCCTCCTGAGGAAATAGCCAAACTGCGTGCTCCCGTGGAGACATTCTTCCTCAAACGTGACAGAGGAACAGGCCGTCCGACCAAGAAGGACAGACGCCAGATGGAAGAACTCTGGGAGTACCTTGACTATGATGAATAAAAAAAAAGAGGACCGCGTCCTCTTTTTTTTTATTCATCATCTTATCTTACTTGAAGTATCTCTTGAAGAGACCCTGGAAGCCGGCTCCGTGGCGAGCCTCATCCTTGCACATCTCGTGAACCGTATCGTGGATCGCGTCGAGATTCTGCTGCTTTGCGAGCTTTGCGATGCGCATCTTGTCCTCACATGCTCCCTGCTCTGCGAGCATTCTCTTCTCTACGTTGGTCTTTGTGTCCCATACGCACTCTCCGAGGAGCTCGGCGAACTTTGCTGCGTGCTCAGCCTCTTCCCATGCATATCTCTTGAATGCCTCAGCAATCTCAGGGTATCCCTCTCTGTCAGCCTGACGGCTCATGGCAAGGTACATTCCAACCTCTGAGCACTCACCTGCAAAGTGGTCGCGAAGACCTTTGAGGATTACAGGATCAACTCCCTGCGCTACGCCGAGCCTGTGCTCGTCTGTCCATGTGAGGTCACCGCCAGTCTCAACGATCTCCTCAAAATTCTCTGCACCTACATGGCACAATGGGCACTCTTCAGGAGCATTCTCACCTTCATGAATATAACCGCAAACGAGGCATCTGAACTTCTTTGTCATAACTTTATTCCTTTAATTGTTAATAATATCTCTAAATTTGAATAATTCTAAATTGTTTCTGATGCAAAGGTAAGGAAAAAATATTATCCTGCAAATTTTTCTTCATGTTTTTTCGAAAAAAATCACTAATTTTATGTTGTGCTGTACTTTGGCAACTTTAATCCATATATTTGCACTGAAAATATAACGATATGACACCTTTTCTCAAGCAGGTAGCCGGGCATTTTTATTCTGAGGGAAATATTCCTGAACGATGCTTCATATTTCCGAACAGGCGTTCGATGGTATTCTTCCGTAAGTATCTTTCGGAGGCTGTGGCTTCCGATAGGACAGCTGCGCCGTTCATTGCGCCCCAGATGCTTACCATCAACGACTTCTTCTATAAGGTTTGTGAAACGGCTGCAGCGGACAGGATCGGACTTCTGGTGGATCTGTATGAATGCTACAGGAAGTTGAATCCAAAGGCTGAATCATTGGATGATTTCGTCTTCTGGGGAGATGTCATACTAGGTGATTTCAATGATGTCGACAAATATCTTGCAGACCCGAGGCAGGTGTTTACAAATGTCGGAGACTATAAGGCTCTTCAGGATGACTTTTCATATCTTACTGAAACGCAACGGGTTGCGATCGAGGGCTTCATAAGTCATTTCAGTGATGATAATCCGGCAGTGAAGGAGAGATTCCTGCAGATATGGAACATACTTTACCGTTTGTATGAGGATTTCAATGATCTGCTGCGTGGAAAGAATCTGGCATACGAAGGTATGGTATATAGGGATCTGGCAGCCCGGTTGTCCGAAACCCCGGTGGCAGATGTGTTTGATAAGGTGTTCGGTCCTGATGTCCGTTTTGTGTTTGTGGGACTGAACACGCTGAATGAGTGTGAAAAGACTGTGCTCAGAAAACTGCGTGACGCTTCTCGTGCTGAGTTTTGTTGGGATTATGCCGGTCCTATGATACAGGACCATCAGAACCGATCGTCACTTTTCATGCGTGAAAATGTCAGGGAATTTCCGCAGGCTGCAATATGGGATGAGGATGGTGTCGGTACGCCTTGCATCAATGTCCTGAGCGTGTCGTCATCCGTGGGTCAGGCCAAGAGGATTCCTGATATCCTGAAGACTGTTCCTGAGGGCAAGGATTGTGCTATTGTGCTTCCGGATGAGAATCTGCTCGTGCCTGTTCTCAATTCGATACCCCCTTATGTCAAGGATATAAATGTTACGATGGGTCTGCCGATGAAGAGCAGCCTGTTGTATTCGCTGATGGAGATCGTGTCGTCCATCCAGCTGCACGTGACTTGCAAAAAAGGCAGATGGCATTTTTATCACAAGCAGGTCTGGGATCTTTTCTCAAATGCATTGTTCCGGAATGCTGCAGATGAGAATGCAATGGAGATAATAAGAAAAGTCAAGGCTTCGGCAAAGTATTATATCCCTAAGGAGGATCTTGAGGGTTCACCTTTGCTGGAAACTATATTCAAGGTGGTTGTTACGGATCCCAAATCCAGAGACCGTGACCAGATAGCAGCCATGGCAGAGTACCAGAAATCCGTGATCTCCGCTGTGGCACCTACGGCTGCTGCAGAACCGCAGCTGGCTTTGGAACTGGAATATGCCAAGGAATATTATAAGGGGATCAATGTCCTGCAGGAGAAGAATCTGGAAATCATGCCAATGACATATGTGAGACTGCTGGGCCAGTTGCTGGGAGCCTTGTCTGTTCCGTTCAGAGGAGAGCCTCTCAAGGGACTTCAGATAATGGGACCGTTGGAAACCAGGGCATTGGACTTTAATAACGTGATCATCATGTCTTCCAATGAGGGTGTCTTTCCGCGAAGGAGCGTGAGTTCTTCATTCATTCCGCCGGAACTGCGCAAAGGATTCGGTCTGCCTACATACGAACTGCAGGATGCGATGTGGGCATATTATTTTTATAGACTGATTTCTCGTGCAGACAATGTGTGGATGCTCGTTGATTCACGTACTGAGGGTCTCAAGTCCGGAGAGGAAAGCCGATATATCAAGCAGCTGGAATATCATTTCGGCGTTCACCTGAACAGGTATGTGGTACGGATGGACAGTATGAAGACTGTAAGCATGCCTGATATAGAAAAGACTCAGGAAGATATTGACAAGATCCGCCAGACACAGATGTCAGCCACTGCCATTCAGAACTATCTTGCATGCCCTGCCAAGTTCTATTATGCGGTGGTAAAAGGATTGGAAGCCGAGGAAGAGGTGGCGGAAACACTGGATGCAGGCATGTTCGGAACAATATTTCATGAGCTGATGCGTTCTTTGTATACGTCGGAGGAGGCTATGGATGTCAGCTTCTTCTTCGACCGTGAAGGAGTGAATGAGAGGTCGTTGGCTAATCGTATGACGCGGATTACCAGGGACTATATCAAAAGCTGGCTGAACAGAGAGGACGATATAAGAAACAAGGTTCGTGCTTTGATCGTGCATGAGATGAATGCTGTGGAGGTCAGCGGCCGTAATCTTGTGGTTACGGATGTGATTGTCCGATATGTGATGAAGACATTGCGCAGCGACCTTCAGCTGCTTGAGGAGGCTTCAAGGAATTCGTTCGAAATACTCGGACGCGAGCTGATAGTGAAGGGGGATTTCCATGGGTTCAGGTTCAAGGGCTTCATTGATAGGCTCGATGCATTTTCGGACTCGGAAGTGCGCGTGGTTGACTATAAGACGGGAAGGGTTCTCGATGATGATATAGATATACGCCAGGACAATGCCAGGGATATAGCGGACAAGATATTCATGCCTGATGTGAAGGACAGGCCGAAGATTGCGTTCCAGTTCTATATATATGATCTGCTGGTCCGTGACAGAGAGGAAGTTAAAGGCAGGACTCTTCATAATTGTGTATATTCCACATCGCGTCTGTTCAGTGAACTCCCTGTGGCGGTGCCTGTCAATGAAGGATTCTTTGATGCTGTGTCCGGCCATCTGGAGAAGCTTCTGGATGAGATGTGCGATCCGGAAACCGGATTCCGACGTACGGCTGACGAGCATGTGTGCGGATATTGTGACTTCAAGACTATTTGCGGCAGATAAAGTATGATAAGGATTATGAAAGCATCGGCAGGTTCTGGAAAAACCTATAACCTTGCCAAGACATATATCAACCTTCTTCTTGAAAGTGATGACAGATATGCATATAGGCATATTCTGGCGGTGACTTTTACCAATAAGGCTACGGAAGAGATGAAAAGCAGGATACTGAGGGAACTGCATGCGCTTGCTTCCGATCCTTCGGCGCCGCAAAGCCGCAAGGCTTCTGAGGTTCTCAGTGATATCCTTCACGATTACAGTGCCTTTGCCGTCAGTACGATAGACCGTTTCTTCCAGCAGACATTGAAGGCTTTTTCACGTGAGATAGGTCAGTTCGCTTCTTATCAGGTGGAACTTGACAAGGATTCGCTTGTCGCCGAGAGTGTTGATCGTATCCTGGATTCTCTTACCGAGGAGGATGCGGGACTGCTGACATGGCTTACAGATAATGTTCTGGAACAGATAGAACAAGGAGGGAAGTATAGTACTGATGCAAATCTGATGAAGATGGCGGTCAGGCTCAAGTCGGCACAGCGGCAGGAGGAACTGGAAAAGGCCGGCGTAGATGAAATGAATGCATATTCGCAGGAAACTCTTGTAAAGATAAGGCAGGTCTGCAGGAAGATAATGACTGATTTCCGGATGGAGGTACGTCGTAAGGCGACTGCAGCCTGTGATGTGCTGAATTCTTCCGGGGTGAGGGTCGAGGACAGCTTCCGTGGTTTCATGAAGGCTTTGCCGGCATATGCAGGAATAGGTGACCGTGATGTGCTGGCGCCTCCTACGGAGTCATTCATGGATAAGGCTCCTGATCATGAAAAGTGGTTTTCTTCGGCCAAGGCCAAGACGCTTCTTCCGAAGGTGTATCCTGCGTTGGAAGGCCCGCTGCAGGATTTCTGCGCATTGTGGGGGAAGGATTATCAGGTATATTCTACGGCTTGTATCCTGGATGACCAGATTTATGGACTTGGGGTCGCACGTGAACTGTCTGTCACTTTCAAGGAATTGATGAGGGAAAAGAATGTGCTGTGTCTGGATGACTCCAATACTATCCTGAAAGGTATTATCGATGGTTCGGATGCTCCGTTCGTTTATGAGAAGATAGGTGTCAGGTTTGACCATTTCCTTCTGGATGAATTCCAGGATACCTCAAGGGTGCAGTGGGAAAATTTCAAGCCATTGCTCGGTAACAGTGACTCTCAGGGAGGCAAAAGCCTGATTGTGGGTGATGTCAAGCAGAGCATCTATCGTTGGAGAGGATCGGACTGGAAGCTTCTGGACGAAGAGATACCAGCTGAATTTCCGGAATACAAAGGTGAGGTGTTGGATACTAATTACCGCAGTCTGGCCAACGTGGTGGAATTCAATAATGCCTATTTCAAGGCTGCGGCGGAGATCATAGATTCCTTGAATGGTGAAGAAACAGGTGGAAGGCTGACCGGAATATATTCTGATGTCGTACAGAAGGTTGCGAGGAAGGATAGCGCGCAAGGAAGTGTCAGCGTGACTTTCTGCGACAAGGAGGATGAACTCCAGGCCGTTCTGGACAGTGTGATCGAAGCCAGAGCTTCAGGAGCTCGTCTTTCCGAAATAGCAGTGCTTGTGAGAAGCAATGCTGTAGGGGAGAGCGTGGCCGGTTATCTTATAGATAATGGAATAATGGTCATGACGGACGATTCCCTGAAGGTCAAGAACTCGATCACGGTCCGCCGTCTGGTGTCACTGATGTCGCTGATCGACAATCCTGAAGATACGGTCAATGGTTTCCTTGCCAGATCTCTGGATGTTGCAGTCCCCGCAAGATATAATTCCTTGATCGATATGGCCGAGGCGATTGTCCGTGAACTGAAGGAGGGTGACAGGGAAGATATCATAGGTGGCGAAGTCCTGTATCTGCAGTCTTTCATGGATTGCCTTCAGGATTATGTGTCATCCAATGGGAATAATCTGCGTGGATTTCTCAAGCATTGGGAGAGTGAGGATCCTTCAATCAGTTCCCCTTCATCCGGAGATAGCGTCAGGGTGATGACCATACATAAGTCCAAAGGTCTGGATTTCCCTTATGTGATAATTCCTTTTGCCGAGAATATCCGTCTTTTCAAGGCTGACAGCCGCTGGTGCTCTCCTGACCTGGCGGGAACACCTCTGGAAGGCGTGGCTGAGGGTGTTTATGATGTCCTCCTGTCCCAGGCTTCCGAGTCTACGTTGTTTGCCGGGCATTACAGAAACGAGAATTTCCTCCAGCAGGTAGATAACATGAATACTATTTATGTGGCAATGACGCGTGCTGCATTGGGAACACATGTCATTGCTCAATATCCGGCTCAGAAGTGCATGGCTGCAGTAGGAGAACGTGAGCCGTTCAGATTCTCGGATTTTTCGCAGATAATGTATTGGTTCGTATCTGCATCCGGAAGGATTGACGGAATAAGGAGGAGTGCGGAAGAAGGACGATTGAGATTTGACCTTGGCGAGATGGTGGATTTTGACCTGATGCGTAAGTCAGATACGTCTGAAGCCCTTCCGTTTCAGTCTGAATCAGGGAATGATTATGTTTCATATCCATTGAATCCGGATGCCGGTGACGGCGGGTGCGATGTCATGGAGCGCGGGCGACTTAAATTTTCTGCGGATGCCATAGATTTCTTCTCTGATGAGGGCGAAGCGGGAATTTCTGCCTCGAACAGAATCCGAGGAGTGGTCCTGCATGATATTCTGGCCAGGATAGATGTGCCTGAAGATCTGGAACGTGCTGTGTCCGAAGCCGTTTCGAATGGTGAAATATCTTCGGCTGAGGCTGTTGAGATCAAGGAACTTCTTGCACGTAGGCTGGCGGAAGTCGATTCGTACGGATGGTTTGCCCCGAATGCTGACAAAGTGTTGAAGGAGGTTGATCTGGTAGATGATGACGGTACCATATGTCGCCCTGACCGTGTGACGGTCAATGGAGGGGCGGTAAATATAATTGACTATAAGTTCGGAGAACATCGCCGTCAATATGAACGCCAGTTGCGTAGATATGCGGATATCTGGAGACGTATGGGATATGCGGATGTGAAGGCTGTCCTGTGGTATGTACATACCGGAGAAATACAGGAGGTTGTATAGGGTGATTGGATATTATTTCGTATATTTGCCGTTTGTGAATACGATTAATGAATGATATATGGAGAATAAGGATATAGAAACTTGCAAACTGCTGTACAATACCGAGAGAGTAAGGCTTTACGTGCCCGAATACGGGCGTAATGTGCAGAAGATGGTCGACTATCTCAAGACGATCGAAGACCGTGAAAAGCGTAATGAGCAGGCAAGGACGGTAATCAAGGTGATGGAGATCATCAATCCTGCGGTTCATCTTCAGGATGATTATGAGCACAAGCTGTGGGATCATCTTCATATCATATCCGGATTCGACCTTGACGTTGATTCTCCATATCCGGTACCTGCTCCGGAAAGCCTTAATGAAGAGCCTCTGCCTGTACCGATACAGAAAAAGCCGATCAAGGCTGTTCATTATGGCAGGAATATCGAAAATATAATAGAGCTCATAGCGCTGACCGAGGATGGTGAAATAAAGACGGCAATGATACGTTCGTTGGCTATATATATGCGTCAGCAGTATCTCATATGGAACAAGGACACTGTTGCGGATGAGACCATCTTCCAGGATATAGAGCGTCTGTCTGATTACAGGATCAAGGTTCCTGAGGGACTTCAGCTTTCGAGAATAGATTCTTCTGCAAATTATGCCAGGCCGGGAGCAAACAACAACAGGTCAGGTAAGAACCAGCGACAGAAGAATAATCAGAAAATGAGAAAACAGCACAGATAATATGGCTGCAAGGAAAACGACAAAGAATACAGGAAGGAAGGAGAAGCGTAGACGCTTCTCATTCTTCGCTAATATGGACCAGGAACAGAAATCCATATATTTCAAATGTGCCGGCGTCATTGTGTTGGGATTTGCCCTGTTTACACTGGTGTCTGCAACGTCATATCTCTTTACATGGCAGGCGGATCAGAGCCTGCTGTCCCAGCCAGATATGCTTGACAGACATGTGGACGTCCATAACTGGGGAGGCAAGATGGGGTATCGTTGGAGCCATTTCCTTGTGTCCGGTTTCCTCGGTCTCGGAAGCTTTGCCTTTGTGTTCCTGTTGGGAGCGGCGGCATACAGACTGTTCTTCTGGCAGAGAAGCATCGGTCTGCTCAGAACTACTTTCATTACTGTCAGCGGGGCATTTCTTGTTTCCATGATCCTGTCTCTGTTCGGTTCTCCAACATTGTTTGGCGGGGGACTCGGTGGCGATGCAGGATATGCTGTCGTGTCCGGGCTTAAGAACCTTTTCGGCCAGTTCGTCACCGTCTTCATAATATTTGCATTGGTCGTGGTATGGCTGCTTTTTGTGAGCGGAAAGTTTGCACATTGGTTTGCCATGACTGGGGAACCTGCTGATGAAGATGAACCTGTACAGGAGCCTCAGTCGGACCCGCAGCCGGAATCTGAACCATATGCGGAGCCGGTGATCGATATGGAACAGGATATCGGTACGGAGCCGGAACCAGATGCGGAGCCGGAACCAGAAGTAGCATTGGAACCAGAGCCGGTACCTGTGCCTGAAACTCCTGAGCCGGTGCCTGCAGACGAGCCGGTATTGCAGGAAGTTCCGCAGAATGCCGGAATAGAGGTCATCAGGGGAGACGATATAGTTGTTCCGGTAACCGAGGAACTGCCGAGGATTGACAACAGAGAGGAGCTTGAGAGATATGAGTTCCCGTCGCTGGATCTTCTGAAGGATTATGCAGACGGACAGCATAAGGTCAGCCAGATGGAGCTGGATATCAATAACAACAGGATCCGCAATACCTTGCAGAACTATAAGATCGATGTTGACAGGGTAACTGCGATTGTCGGTCCTACAGTCACTCTTTACAAGGTCTTTCCTGCTCCTGGCGTGAGGGTTTCTGCCATTGAAAATGTTCATAGAGAAGTGGCCATGGCTCTGGGAGTCAATGGCGTGCGAGTGGTCATGCTGCCGGACAGCGTGGGAATAGAGGTTCCGAACAGCACTCCTTCCATCGTTCCTTTGAAGTCGATGCTCAATGATGACTCTTTCCGTAACAGTGATGCCGAACTTCCGATAGCCATCGGATATACCATCACTCAGAAAGTGAAGACGTTTGACCTCACAGATGCTCCTCACCTTCTTGTTGCCGGTGCAACAAAGCAGGGTAAGTCGGTAGGACTGAACGTCATCATATCGTCTCTGCTTTATGCAAAGCATCCTTCTGAGCTCAAGTTCGTGTTCGTCGATCCGAAGATGGTGGAGTTCACGGCCTATAACTCGCTCCTCAAGCATTATCTTGCTGTGCTTCCTATGGCGGCCAGTGAAGAGGATGAGCGCAGGAATGCGATCGTAAAGACGCCAAAGCAGGCTGAACAGGTGCTCAATTCTCTCTGCATCGAGATGGATGAGAGATATAATCTGCTCGCTCTTGCCGGTGTCAATGACTTCAAGCTGTACAACGAGAAATACAAGGACCGCCATCTTCTTCCGACTGATGGACATAAGTATCTGCCGTATCTGGTAGTAGTGATTGACGAGTATGCTGACCTTATCATGGCTGGCGGTGCAAGTCAGGAGGCGAAGAAGTCTGCAAAGAATATCGAGGCTTCCATCATCCGTCTGGCTCAGAAGGGTAGGGCAGCCGGTATACATGTGATAATAGCGACCCAGAGACCTTCTGTCAATGTCATTACCGGTCTTATCAAGGCCAACTTCCCGACGCGTATCGCATTCCGTGTGCTGTCCGGTACGGATTCCAGGACCATTCTGGATTCAACCGGCGCCGAGAATCTGATAGGTAAGGGTGATATGCTTTATTATGCCGGAGTAAAGATGGAGCGTATACAGTGCGCCCTTGTAAGCATGGCCGAAATCAATAAGATCACTAACTTCATCGGAGCGCAGACTGGATACAAGAAATGTTACAATACTCCTTATTATCTTCCTGTTCCGGAATCACAGGATGGTGAAACAAGCGGCGGAAGCATTGATATCCAGAACCTTGACCCTCAGTTCGCCGATGCCGCAAGGATGGTTGTCACATCTCAGAAGGGCTCGACATCCGACCTGCAGAGAAGAATGGGCATGGGATATGCAAGAGCAGGCAGAGTGATGGATCAGCTTGAGGCGGCAGGAATAGTCGGCCCGCAGGAGGGGTCAAAGCCACGTCAGGTTTTGGTGTCAGACCTTGCTGAACTTGATGAAGTGCTTGCTCCGTTCCTTCAGTAATATGGTTCTTATGAAAAGATGTTTATTGACATCATTGCTGGCATTTTATGCGGTAATGCTTTTTGCGCAGGACAGTCCGCTTGAGAAACTTTATGATTCTTTCTCTAATTCCTGCGTCACATTGAAGTGTATATATTCTGTCAATATGTCTCAGACGAGCATCCGCGGCAACGCTGTCGTGACGGTGCAGGATGACGCATATCATATGTCCGGAAACGGACTTGAGATTCTGTGTGACGGAGAGACCGTCTGGACCATGGATCCGGTAACCAAGGAAGTCATGATAGAGTCTGTCGGCACTGAGGCTCTGGCATATATGAACAATCCGGCTTTGCTTTTCGTCAATCTGGAGCAGGTCTTCGAGATACGCAGGCAGACGCGTGGGGCTGACTATGTCTTCTATGAGTTGCTTTCCAGGGAGGATTGCGGCATGTATGGTGCCGACGTGACTGTTTCCGACGATGGTGTCATCAGAAACGGAGTATTCAGTCTTTCTGACGGCAATACGATGAAAGTTGACGTAGAGTCCGTAAAAAAGTCTGCCAGACTTCCGTTGGCAGACTTTAGACCTGATTTCGAATTTGGTTCTGATTGGGTCGTGACAGACCTCAGATAATTTATTCTGCAGTCTTTCGGACGCATCTTACTGCGGCTCCGAATGTCTTGGTGTCGCCCTTGTTGATCATAAGGTCAGGCTGTTTGCTGATAAGATACCTGTAATACGCCATCCCCTCTTCTTCTTCAACCTTGTCGGCTGTCCAGAATGCTGCATATTCCTTGTATCCCAGGAACTGCGCCTGTGGATATCTGTTGTCGACATATTCGTCTTCCTGAGGCGACGAAGCCCTGGCTCCAAGCATTGCATATCCGGTAGGAATGAGCGACAGACCTGTAGAATTTGTGATGTCGCCTACCTCAGGCCAATACTCCCACATCAGGGAATCGTTGAAATATGCGTTGCCCATGAGTGCGGCAGCCACTCCGCTGATCGTATCATAAGCCTGTGCGTCTTCAGTTCCTGCAGCGGCGGCAACCTCGAGCCAGTCGGCCTCTGTAGGCAGCTGCCACCCCTCAGGACATACTTCAAGTGCCTCCTCGTATGAATAATATCTTCCGAATACGTCGCTCATTGCGATGCTGTTGCCATATGGAGCTCCGGCTGATGCATCTGCTATGTTGCGGCAGAGCCAGTCTGTTGAACCTATTGTGACATACGGATAAGTTACGGATCCCGCTGTAACGGAAGGCTTGTCCTTGAGTTCGAGATTGGTGATGGAACCGTCGATTCCTCCCTTTACGACATTGGTGTAGCTTGTCTTTGATACATAAGAATATCCCTTTGCGTAGGCATAACCCTGCACTGTATATGTCTGAAGAGTGTCTGAGAACTTATGAGTGAATGAACCGTCGGACGGATTGCCGTTCTTGTCCAGTCCGTTCTCAAATCTTGTGGTGTCGGATTTCTTCATTGTAGGTGAAACCTTCCAGTAGTATCCGAGTTCTTCTCCGTCAGGGTGTGTGACTCCTGAAGGAACCATTTTGATTACACTTTCAGGGAAAATGTATTCCGGCAGATTGAACGCCATGGCTCCGCTCAGTGACGGTGGTACTGTAGACTCGTCGTCATCTTTGCATGAGAGCGTACAAAGCGCAGCCGCTATGATGAATGCAATGGATGTCAGTTTTCTGAAACTCATTTCCAATCGTTGTTTTTAGGTGTATAATCGTGCAAATATCGTGAATTAATTTGAAAAACCGCTACCTTTGTACAAATACTTTGCCTTACATACCGATATGGGAAATAAAATCAGAATGTTTTTTGCGATTGTGTTCATGGTGTCGGCAATATCATGCACCACTCCGCGCAATAAGTATATAAAGATAGAAGGATATGCCCAGGGAGGCGTATATGTCGTGACGCTCAATCTTGACGGCGTAGATGTCAGACCGGAAGAAATACGGGACTCTGTTGAGGCGATACTTCAGAAGATAGACTTCACTCTGTCGGGATATAACAGAAACTCGCTCTTGAGCAGCTTCAATCATGGTGACACGATAGTTCCGAACGGGCTGTTTGTGGATATGTATGCCAGGGCATACGATGTCTACAATGAAACTCACGGCATTGTAGATGCCGCATCAGCCCCGCTTTTCGACATGTGGGGGTTCGGCTTCAAGTCCGGTGACATGCCATCCGACGAGGACGTGCGGAAGGTGCTGGCGCATTCAGGCATGAAACGTCTTTGTGCCGACATTGAAACAGGAACGCCATTGGCTGGAGCAGATATCCTTCTTGAAGGAGATGTCCCTCCGCAGCTTAACTATAATGCAATAGCCCAGGGTTACAGTTGTGATCTTGTGGCTGAGTATTTATATTCGATAGGCGTAAAGGATATGATGGTGAACATAGGAGAAATCTTCTGTGACGGCTTCAATCCTTCCGGCCAGCCGTGGACAGTGGGCATTGACCGCCCGGTGGATGGAAATAATGAACCTGGAGCTCAGATCCAGGGCATATTCCGTGCCCCTGCAGGCCCGCATGGCATCGTGACCTCGGGCAATTACCGTAAGTTCTATGTCCGCGATGGTAAGAAGTATGCCCATACTATAGACCCGAGAACAGGCTACCCTGTATCCCATGGACTGCTGAGTGCTACTATTGTGGCTCCTGATGCAATTACTGCAGATGCGTATGCTACATATTGCATGGTCGTCGGTCTTGAAGAGGCAAAGGCGTTCCTGGCTTCCAGAGGTGATATGGAAGGTTGTCTTATCTATGACGATGACGGGGAATTCCGTACATGGTGTTCGGAAGGATTTGTGCTTGAAGATATGTAATCACATATCTGATATGGTTTCCAAGGCCCAGGAAAGCGATGCTGTCAACCATTCTGTGCATCTGATCAGTATCGGAGGATCCCATCCAATATAAGAGCAGGCGAGTGTAACCAATGCTGCCGGGATTATCAAGGTTACCAGAGGTATTGCCATAAGATTGGTGAGGATGAAATGCATGGGGAATGACCTGAAATAGTAATACGCTATGGGGCCGGTCGTGATCTGGCATGCAATCGACATGGCGGCAGAATCCCATATCCATCGTGTGCATTTGTCCAATAGGGTGTCCTTCTTCCTGTCTCCGGGCCAGAAGTTCCTGAGTGTCGGGAAAATGAATGCGATGCCGGCTATAGCCGCATAAGACAGCTGGAAGCCGACGTCTTTCAATGATGCCGGCGAAATGCACAGCTGAATCGTCATTGACGCCATCATGGTGACTGACAAAGGAAACCGTATTTTCCTTATCGCGGCATATTCTCCTATTGCGATGAAAAGAAACGCTCTGGATATTGATGCGCCTGCGCCTGTCGCCAATGTGTAGAATCCACATATGAGGATTATCATGATGGATCTTATGTTCTTGATTGACGTGGAATTGCCCATAAATGACAGGCCGGCTCGGACTATGCCGTAGATGATTCCCAGATGGAGTCCGGAAAGAGCCAGTACATGTGATGCTCCGCTTTCCCGGAATGCTTCTGTGATATCTTCGGGAATTCCTCGTCTTTCTCCTGTAATCAATGCTTTTATGATTTCACCTGTTTCGGCATTACTGAAGGGAATGCTGTCTATGGCCTTTCTCATGCTTGTGCAGAAATCCGATGCAATTACTTCAGTTGCGGACATCTCGTCTGTATCGCTGATGGCCATCATTATGTCATATGAGCCTGTGACGTACCCGCAGAAGAGCATGAGAACGATGAGAGATGACCATACTGGTCCGGTGCCGGTGACTCTTCTTTGCGGATGTGTCAGGAAAACGATCAGTGATATGATGACGAGTGATGAAAACATATGAGCCGCAGGTGATGATCCTGCGTATATGCTTACGGCCAGACCGGCCGCAAAAGGAACGGTTATCCCTGCAATATCTCTCTCCACTTTCATTTCATTCCGTATTTTTGCTAAAGTAGTGAATATTTTATTAACTTTGCAAAGATGTGCTTGAAATAATTTTAAAAATATAACAAAACCATAATAAAATGATCATTTTAGTACTCAATTGCGGAAGCTCATCTCTTAAGTATCAGCTCCTTGATATGAAGAACGATGAGGTTTACGATCTTCTTGCCAAAGGTCTTGTGGAGAGGATCGGAATGGAAGTAGGATGTCTGAAGCATCAGGCAGCCGGCAAGGAAAAGTTTGAAAAGGAAATGCCTATCGAGAACCACACCGTGGGTATCAAGGCGGTTCTTGAGGCGCTTCTTGACAAGGAACATGGTGTTCTCACTACTCTCGAGGATATCGAAGCTGTGGGACATCGTGTGGTACATGGAGCAGAGGAATTCGTGTGCAGCCAGCTGATTACTGACAAGGTTGTGGCTCAGCTCGAGAAGTGCTCGGTATTTGCACCTCTGCACAATCCTGCAAACATCCTCGGTATCAAGGCTGTATCTGAGGTTCTTCCTACAGTGCCTCAGGTCGGAGTCTTTGACACTGCATTCCATCAGACAATGCCTTCGTATGCATATATGTATGGCCTTCCGTATGAGTATTATGAAAAATATGGCATCCGCCGTTACGGATTCCATGGCACAAGCCACAAGTATGTTTCTGCAAAGGGTGCGAAGTTCGCAGGTCTCGACCTTGAAAACTCAAAGATCATCACCTGCCATCTCGGAAACGGAAGTTCTATTGCAGCAGTACTCAACGGCAAGTCTGTGGACACTACGATGGGCTTTACTCCACTTGAGGGACTCATCATGGGAACACGAAGCGGAAGCGTTGACCCTGACGTGGTTACATACATCCAGGAGAAAGAGGGACTCTCAGCTGCGGAGATGAGCAAGGTGCTCAACAAGAAGAGCGGTTTCCTCGGACTGTCATGCCTGTCATCAGATGCACGTGACCTTGACGATGCGGCAAATGAGGGAAATCCAAAGGCAAAGCTTGTCCTCAAGAAGCTCACATATGAGATTACAAAATATATCGGTGCATATGCTGCAGCAATGAATGGTGTGGACCTCATCGTGTTCACTGGAGGTATCGGTGAGAACAACAGCCGTCTCCGTCGCAGGGTATGTGAAAATCTTACCTATCTCGGTGTCAAATTTGACTATGATGCCAATGTCGTAAGAGGTGTAGATACGATCATCACACTCCCTGATTCTAAGGTGAAGGTGGCTCTCATCACTACAAATGAGGAGCTTATGATCGCTCGTGATACCATGAATATTGTCCAGAACGAAGAAGAATAAATTATTTTCATATGCTGACCACATTTGAACAGATCTATGCCGAGCTTCGCAGCAGAGGCAGCAGGAAAAGAATGGTTGCCGCATGGGGTGTCGACGGACACACCGTGGCGGCTGCAGGCAAGGCCATAGAGCTCGGCCTGGCGGATGTCACTCTCGTAGGTGACGAAAACCTGATTGCACAGGCCTGCAAGGATGAAGGAATGGACATGACTGCATTCACCATCGTCCACAATGAAAACGAGCAGGATTCGATCAAGGAGGCTGTGCGTATGGTCCGCGAAGGCGAGGGCGATTTCCTGATGAAGGGACTCTGCTCTACAGACAAGTTCCTCCGCGCTATCCTCAACAAGGAGACAGGACTTCTTCCTCCTAAGGGTACCCTCACACATTGCACTACGCTTGAGATTCCAAGCTATCACAAGCTGCTCTTCGTCGGAGACGTTGCAGTGATCCCTGCACCGGACCTCAAGCAGAAGCAGATCATCATGGAGTGCCTTGTGAAGACTGCGCAGGCAGTGGGAATAGCAAAGCCTAAGGTTGCAATCCTCGCGGCTACAGAGCAGGTTCTTACGAGCCAGCCGGCTTCCATTGAGGCCGCCATTCTTTCAAAGATGGTGGATCGTGGTCAGATCAAGGGCTGCATCGCAGACGGCCCGCTTGCTCTTGACGTGGCGATAGACCAGGAGTCTGTTGCGATCAAGGGACTCGTGAGCCCGGTAGCGGGAGATGCAGACTGCCTTCTGTTCCCTAACATAGAGTCCGGAAATGTCTTCTACAAGGCGAATTCAAAGCTCGTTGCAGGCGTGAGACAGTCTGGAATCCTTGTCGGAGCAAAGGCCCCATGCGTGCTTTCTAGCCGTGCGGACAGCATTGACACCAAGCTTAACTCCATCGCCATGGCAGCGATGTCTGTATGATAAGAACAGTTATAGAATAACAGGAGATGAAAGGTAATATACTTGTAATCAACCCGGGTTCAACTTCCACCAAAATAGCTTATTATGAGGATGGACAGCAGAAGTTCGAGACTAATCTGAGCCACTCTGCTGAGGAGATATCCAGATTTGAGTCGGTGATGCATCAGGGTTGCATGCGCCGTGATGCCATCGTTGACTTCCTCACGGTGAATGGCGTGACACTTGATTCCGTTGATCTTATCATGGCTCGTGGAGGTCTGATAACACCGATCCAGACAGGAGTCTATGAGGTGACTGAAGATATGCGTTCTGCCTTGATCGAAGGGAGAAACGGAGTCCATGCATGTAATCTCAGCGCCCTTATCGCCGACGACCTTGCTGCGGAAATCAACAGGATGCGCGCAGAAAAAGGCATGGAAGGCGTCTGCAAGGCATATATTGCCGATGCGCCGACCTCGGATGACATGCTGCCGGAACTCAAGATCTCGGGGCATCCTGCTTTTGAACGCAGACCGGCATTCCATACATTGAATTCTCGTGCTATGGTGCGCCGTTATGCGCGCAATGTGGGCAAGACCAGCAAGGATGTGACTGTGATTGTCGCTCATATGGGCGGCGGAACGTCAGTCTCATTGCATAAAGGCGGTTGTGTCATTGACGTGAATGACGCACTTGGCGGTGACGGACCGATGAGTCCTGAGCGTGCAGGCTCCGTGCCGGCTTTCCCATTGGTGGAGATGTGCTTCAGCGGTAAGTATACCAAGGCTGAGGTCAAGAAGATGCTTGTCGGAAAAGGTGGAGCCGTGGCGCACCTGGGGACCAACGATTTTCGTGAGGTAGCGGCCAGGGCTCAGGCGGGTGAACCTGCCTTCGTGGAATTCCTCAAGGCCTTCTGCATATCAGTTGCTAAGTATATCGGTGCCGTCGCTACGGTTGTCGGAGGAAAGGTGGACGCCATTATCCTTACAGGAGGAATAGCCTATGGCAAGACGATTACCATGCCTATAAAGGAGATGGTGGAGTTCATCGCTCCTGTCGAGGTCTATCCTGGTGAAAACGAAATGGAGTCTCTCGCAGAAAACGGTTACGGCATCCTCGCCGGCGAGTTCGAAATAAAATACTATCATAGATAGTAGATTTTGATGATTTGTCATTATTTCGTGACAAAAAATCATACGATATAAGTCTGTTAATGGTTATATTTGCAATAATCACTAACAGACTTTTTTATGACCACATTCAACACGAGACTGATCCGTTCAGCAGCATTATTCGTGGCGAGCATTACTCTGCTCGCTTGCGGTACAGATTACGAATTCAGGCATCTCTACGAGGACCTTCCTTTCGAAATGGCCAAGGTCCAGCGTCCGGACATCCCGGTCCGTCAGGTGAACATTGAAGATTTCGGCGGAGTCGGCGACGGCGTGTTCCTCAATACAGAGGCATTCGCCGAGGCTATAGACGTCCTTTCGCAGGCTGGTGGCGGCCGCCTCGTAGTCCCGACAGGAGTATGGCTCACAGGCCCTATCACCCTCAAGGACAACATCGACCTGCACATCCGTCCGGATGCTGTGCTTCTTTTCTCGACAGACAGAGATCTTTACCCGATTGTCGAGACAGTGTTCGAAGGACTTGATACAAAGCGCTGCCTTGCCCCTATCAATGCGGACGGAGCGAAGAATATCGCGATTACCGGCGGCGGTACTATCGACGGTAACGGTGACTCGTGGCGTCAGGTCAAGAAATCCAAGATCTCACCTTCACAGTGGAAGGCCCTTCTCAAGAGCGGCGGCTTCACCAATGCCAAGGGAGACCTCTGGTATCCGGACTCGACTTCATACAGGGGTTCGGTTGTCAGCGATGCATTCAATGTACCTCAGGGTCTGACGACAGAAGAAGAGTGGAACAGCGTGAAGACATACCTCCGTCCTGTGCTTATCGGCATCAAGAATTGTGAGAATGTGCTTCTTGAGGACTGCCTCTTCCAGAATTCTCCATGCTGGAACATCCATCCTTTGATGTGTAAGAATGTGATCATCAATAATATAACTGTCCGCAATCCTTGGTATTCACAGAACGGTGACGGTCTGGATGTTGATTCTTGCGAGAATGTGCTCGTAATCAATTCGAGCTTCGATGTCGGTGATGACGCGATTTGCATCAAGTCAGGAAAGGATGAGGACGGCCGCAGAAGGGCAAGGCCTTGCCGCAACCTTATCGTTGACAACTGCATCGTGTTCCATGGACACGGCGGATTCGTGGTCGGCAGCGAGATGTCAGGCGGAGTAGAGAACATCAAGGTTTCCAACTGCCGTTTCCTCGGCACAGACGTCGGCCTCCGCTTCAAGAGCTGCCGCGGCCGTGGCGGTGTCGTGAAGAACATCTACATCGAGGACATAGTGATGATGAACATACCTACAGAGCCTCTCCTCTTCGACCTCCATTATGGCGGAAAGTCGGCTGTCGAGGCTGCTGCAGAGGGTGCGTCTCCTTTCGATGTGGAATATGTCGAAGCTGACGAGACTACACCTCAGTTCAGGGACATCTACATCAAGGATGTTGTCTGCAGCGGCGCAGCAAGGGCGATGTATTTCAACGGAATTCCAGAAAAGAACATAGAGAACATCGTGGTTGAGGATTGCGAGATCGTTTCAACAAAGGGTGCAGACCTCAGATATTCTAATGGTGTTCAGCTCAGGAATGTGAACATAACACAGTCTGAAGGACAGGGCTACAGTGTCGCAAACTGCAGTAATGTACTTATTGAAGACTGCACAGATGCTTCCGGAAGCGAATCCCTCAATGTGTTCCAGCACAATTCTACAAATGTGAAGATCGACTAGTCATGAAGAAGATAGCGTTATTGATTGCAGCAATGTTCCTGTGCGTCGGCATGATGGCACAGGACAAGATCGTCCTCCGTCTTATGGGAGACTCTACTATGGCGGACAAGGATCTTTCGTATGAAAACCCAGAGCGTGGCTGGGGCCAGCGTCTCAAGTCTCACCTCGATACCAATGTGGTAATAGCAAACTATGCTCAGAACGGCCGCAGCACCAAGAGTTTCCAGACTCTCGGCATCTGGGACCGCGTGAAGAAGGACCTCAAGGCAGGAGAGTATCTCTTCATCCAGTTCGGTCACAACGATTCGAAGGAGTCTGACACCACAAGATATGCAGCTCCATTCGGAGCATATCAGGACAACCTGAGAATATTCATAGACCATGCGCTCAGCGTAGGTGCAAAGCCGATTCTCTTCACTCCTGTCTCACGTCGCTGGTTCGACGACGAGGGCAACCTCAAGAGAGATTGTCATGGTGACTATCCTGCAGCTGTGACTCAGATCGCGCAGGAATATGGCCTGCCTCTGAT
>SUYV01000024.1:0-28557 GCA_015060255.1 Bacteroidales bacterium
TGTATCTGCTGCCGGTGTTCATGTCTTCCACGACGGCGTTCAGGCCAGCCTTGTCGACATCTGCCAGTTCCTCAGGATAGACAGCGGTGAGCGTAAGGACATTCACCCCACCCTCGTAAGGGTTGGTGTCCTTGACGTCGGCGCAGGCGACGAGCAGCAGGGCTGCCAGTATGTATATTACTTTCTTCATTTCTATCATTCAGATCTCTCGACTCACTTCGTTCGCTCGAGATGACAGGGGTCAAAACTTCAATCTACAGGTCAGACCATAGTAGAAGGCCGGGGTGAAGATCGCTCCCACACCTGTGGCCATCGATTTGACATATGGTCTTGAGTTGGTAAAGTTGTTTGCGAAGAACGACAGGGATACATGGTCTCCTATCTCCTTCGTTATGCTCAGGTTGGCCGACATATATGCGCCGTAACCGTCCCGGGCGAACGTATAAGCATTCGCAGACTTGAGTATCAGGTTGGCGAACGCAGGGTCGGCAGCCTCCGCATCCGTGAACGGATGCACGTTGCCGTCAAGGTCCATATAGGACACAGGACGGATGGCCGTATATGAATTTCCGTCATAGATGTTGCCACCTGTGGCCTTGTTGTCTGACTCGTTCACAGTATAGGCATAATCCGCTCCCTGATACTGAGAAATGTTGCGGCTGCGGCGCAGGAGAGACATCTCCAGGCGGCATGTAATGATCAGGCGGGCCTGAGGGATGTGCGTGATGGCGGTAAGGTTGGCGTCCAGGTTGTGAGTCATCTTTCCGTTCGCCACTGTGTTGTTGCTTCCTCCGTTCGCATACAATCCCACATACTGGTAGGAACGGTTAGGAAGGTATGTATGCGACCATCCGTTCTGGTAGTACGCCGCAATCTGCTCGTTCAGATATTTTGTATAAGTATATGCCGCGTCAAAGCGGAATGTTGTGCGTATAGGTCTGATTTCAGGGAACTCGACGACCAGCTCGACGCCTGCCCTTGTGACATCGGCGCCATTGTTCTGCTTGGTCGACTTCGCGAATGTCCGGTCTGTCACCTTGACATCCATAGGAGTCCAATATTCCTCCTGGGCACCACGGATATAAAGCATTCCGGTCTGCTCGTCCACTATGATCTGCGGATCTGACGGCATGGTGAAGTCGGCAGGCTTCTGAAGAATGTCATATGAATATGGCTCGTACACATTCAGGAAGTTGTACGGACCCTTGGTGAGGTTGTAGAATCCCACCAGAGAGATCTTCCAGTCCGCGAACGCGGCATCGATGGCAAACTCCGAGTTGCTGTTGCGCTGCCACCTGAGTTCCGGATTATACACGACCGTATATGGCTGAGTATAATAGATATAGCTTGTCTGCGAGCCGTGCGAGAACCCGTATGTCTGGATGTCGCGGTACTCCTGTTTAGGGTAGAGGATGTAGTATGACGGCAGTTTCTCGGTGATGCCCCATCCACCTCTGATTGCAAGAGCATCGGTCAGCTGCCACTTGGCGTTGAAGCGAGGAGAGAATGTAGTCTTATTATTATATAATGAGTTCTTTATGAACACATTCTCCATACGAAGACCCGCTGTGACCTCAAGCTTGGTACTTGCTATCGGCAGGGTCAGATGCTCCTCCGCATATACGGAAAGGTTGTGCATGAACGGATATTCTGTATACGGCCTCGGTCTGTAGCCGTTGGCTGCAAGGGCCGGATCCTCATAGTACTCGCCCTGTCCGACATTGCCGTTGGCCTTCCACTGCACTCCGACCTTGAGGAAGCTCTTGACATCGTCCCAGCGCTTGTGCCAGTTGTACTTGAGCGAAGCGGCGAAGTCAAGCTCCTTCGAGTCTGTGACCTGGTCTGAGAAGTAGGTCAGAGGAAGGCGTTCCGCAAGGAAGTAGCCGGCCTGCTCTGCGTGCACTGCAGGCTGGTTTGAGGCATATGACTCATATTTATGATATCGGAAGAGATTGTCATTGAAGTTTACCGATGCGTCGAACTTCAGATTGGTCACCCATGACTTGTTGAGCATCCATGTGAGGGATGTGTTGCCTCTGAAGACATTGTCACGCTCCTTCTGGAACTCTCCAGTGAACGCGTCAGGGTCGTCCTTGGTGTTCATTCCGCCTATGTTGCCGGTGAATCCGGCCTCGAAGCGGAGGACCTTTGCGAATGTATTGGTATAACCAAGGGTGATGCCTGTCCTTGTATATGACTGATATGGAGATATGAGCTTCTTCACGGCCCTCGCCCACTCGGCGCTGAGGTTCAGGACTCCGTTGTCCTCCTGAAGGTCTATTCCCTTGGATACCGAAGCCTGGTATGTGCGAGGATTTACCGAGAAGGTCACATTGACCGGTGTGCGGCCTTTGCGGGTGTTGATCTTGACCATTCCGGAATTAAGGTCTCCATACTCTGCTGACGGCACTCCGGTGATCACCTCTATGGACTCGATGTTCTCCACCGCCACGCTGCGCGTGTCCGTTCCGCCCATCTCGCCGAACGATGCGTTGTTGCCAAGCCTTACTCCATCCACTTCCACCGCTGTTCCGAAAGCGGCATTTCCTGTTGTCGAGCCGCCTTCCCTGAGCGAGAACGCATTCTCGGCCGTAAGGTCAGGATTGACGGTCTTTCCACCCGGAAGAAGGGCTGCAATATCTGTAGTATTTGACAACTGGAGATGGTTCAAGGCGTCGCGACCAAGGTTATGGGACGTTCCAAGACCATCCTTCGCCTTCTGCGCAGTGACCACGACCTCGTCGAGAGCAAGCGAATTCTCATAAAGCAGATATTTCAATCCTTCGATATCGCCGGTGACTTTGAGTTCTGCAGCCATGCTTACATATCCGAGACATGAAACCTCGATAGTCCAGCCGCCTTTCTCTACATTTACAAAGGAGAAGGCTCCATCGATGTCTGTCGTTGTCCAGAGATAGTCCGAGCCGATCCTTACTACTGCTCCGATGACAGGCGCCTGCGTCTCAGCCTCCAGGACGACTCCCTCTACAGAGTATCCCCTGGGAGCCTCAGCTGCGGCCAGATCGGTCAGAATCGCTATCGTCGCGAACAGAATTATGAACAGTCTCTTGAACATTTTTCGAATATCTATGCAAATATACAAATTAATATGCTATAATTTTCATACCTATTTATGGGTATTTACTTGCCGAAAATCTTCATTTTTGAGAGAATTTTAAAATTTTTCTCAAAAAAGTTTGGAAGTTTAAAAAACATTCGTACCTTTGCAATCCCAAACGGGAAAAACGCGGAAATAGCTCAGTTGGTAGAGCACAACCTTGCCAAGGTTGGGGTCGCGAGTTCGAGCCTCGTTTTCCGCTCCAAAAAAAAGTCAGCAGAGATGCTGACTTAAATTTTGCAAAACCTGACGAGGTACAATTATATATGCAGTCGTTCTCTTACAGAGACGGCTTTTTTTATTTTACCGACTCCATTAGTGCCTCTATCTTCTGTGGAATGTCCGTATTCTTCATGACGCAGCCGAATGCTTCAGCTCCGGCGCCATATGCGAATACCGGAACAGTAATCAGAAAATTCTTTTTCATATGTAAATGTTTTAGAAATCAAATACTATTCTATAGAGTTTTGGGGAATCTTCGTCGCTGGCCACCCATACGCAGCCTCTTCCGCGGTCTACGCATATGGATTCGAGATTCTCAATGAAAGGAACGTCGTATGTCTCAAGCAGGGCGCCCTCTGTTGTGCAAAGGAATATCTTCGCCAGATTGGAATCAGTCACCCACAAAAGGCCGGTTTCCGGTTCATAGCATAGCCCTGCTATCTCTGTGGCGAAATCCGATAAAGTGATTTTTGAGACAAGAGTTCCGTCAACCTTATACTGCCACAGATTCGCCCCGGTCTGGCTTCCGACCCAAAGCACGTCGTCCTCATAATATTCCACAGCCTCAAGCCCGCCATTGCGATAGTTGCCGTCAATGGCCTCCTGAACCTTGAAGGCTGTCTCATAAGTATCATAAGAGGGTGCGGCAAGCCTGGCGACTTCCTGACGTCCTTCAATTGCAAGATAGAGGTCGCCGGTCGCCGGATGAAGAGTGATGCCTTCCATATCTGCAGGATACACCAAGACTTCACTTGCCTCTCCATCAAACGTAATCCGCTTCACCAGGCCTTGGTCTCCGCAAGAAATCAGCGCACTCTTGTCAGCATCAAGGCATAGACCTGATATCTCCTCCACATCGACTTCATAGACTGCGGAAGCCCCCATCACAGGCATCCTGATATTTCCCTGGCCGCAACCGCTGAAAACAAGAACAGCAGTCAGCCATATAAGCATGCTCCTTGACATGACTGGTATGATTAATTGTTCAATTCAACCTGCACCCCTTTGACATCTGCACGACATGTGACTGTCTTGACCTGTCCTGGCAGAAGCGGGAAGAAGTTGTCACTCCAGAATGCCGGAACTATGAGATTGCCGGACGCATCCTTGGCCTTGAGGATATTCATATAGGAAATAGTCTGCGACTTATTCTCAAGAGTTACGATATAGACGCCATCATTCTCTTCAACTGCCATCGCTATCTCTGGCCCTGGTTGAGCAAAAGCAAACCTGAGATCAGTAAACTCTGTTACAGGAGTATAGTACCACGTGAAATCCTCCCAGTCGTATACATTCGGCTTCGCTCCGATGCAGTAGAAATTGTCTGCTATGAACCTGCCATCGGCATCAGCCAGTTCGAGAGCAACGAAATGTGCCGCTCCATGGAAACCGTTCAAGTCGAAAGCCTTCACCGTCTTGCGGTATGCCGAAGAGAACGTACGCGACTGCTCATCGATAAGCTTTGAATCCGCATCATAGATCTTGACTGTCGCGACCACATCCATGGATTCTTTGCCTTCATTGACGGCATACACGTTATGATCCTTGTAGTTATAGATCAGCTGCAGCGGTTCACAGGCTTTCTTGGTGGCATAGTATGCCGCCACGGGAACTCCATAGTAATCATACAGCTGCCAATAGATGGAAGGCCATGCGGAGTTGAGCATCCACTGCACAATACCAGTAGAGACAGGCGTGTTTACGCGGAATGCCTCGAACATCGCGCGGGTTGCATCATAGTCCACGGCATGTCCCTTTCTGACATAGTCATCCAGACTTTCCGCCTCACCATAGACGCCGTTGATCACTCTGGTAAGTTCACTCATGGAGTTCATCGCAGTACCGGAAGTCGTACAATGGCGGTCCCAGTACTCGTTGACAGGCCAGATCTTGTCTTCTGGTACCATCTTCCTGAGGGACTCTACCTGAGGGATGTTCGCACCAATTCCTGTTTCCGTATTGAATCCGAAAGCTCCTCCGTTCTGAGTATCCAGATACCAATAGTCCGGTCCCACATATTCATACGGACCGGCCATCTTGCTGCCTGACCAGCCTGTAAGCTCGCTCTTGAGGCTCTTTGCCGAACTGATGTAAGGACGATAGTCATATTTTGCATATGTATCGAGGTAACGCCTCTCAAGCTCCGCTATAGGAACGCAGTCGCTGCCTGTCATCCACGCGATCACCGACGCATGATTGTGAAGTCTTATGACCTGATCCTCGAAATATCTTGCCGCAAGATCTATCGTCTCCGGTTCATAGATGCATCCCACATGATGAATCTCCGGAATGCCGCAGTAGCTCTCCCACTCCCACTGACAGCTCCATCCCACGAGTGCAAGCACACCATGCCTGTCGCAAAGGTCATAAACAGTGTCATCCTTACCCCAGATGTTCTCGAAGCGGACAAGATTCATGTTCATATCCTTCACATAACGGATCTGCCTTTCAAGACTTTCAGGAGTGTCTCTGAGGAAGATGTCATCAGTCCAGCCTGCACCCTTGAGAAGGATTTCCTTGCCATTGAGGGCAAACTGTCTGTAACCATGCCCGTTAAGCCAGCTCTCTATCTTTCTTATGCCAAAAGTCACATCCTTGCTGTCAGACACCTCACCTTCTGATGAAACCTTTACATTGAGATCATACAGCTCCGGGGAGCCTAGGTCGTAACTCCACCACACCCTTGGATTCTCGATATGGAGAATAGCCGCCTGCTCAGGAGTGAGTACGACAGTCTTTCTCTCGTCAGCGGCAAGTTCCACCGGAATCAAGCAGGTCTCACCGCCTTGAATTGCGACAGCAATATCTGCGCACACCGGCACAGATGTCCTGTTTTTGAGATCTACACGCACCTCGAGGTCAGCCTCTGCAAAAGTTTCCACATCAAGGTCCGGAATCACATATACATCCTCAACGGATACTGCTCCTGATGCACAAAGCTTCACTGTCTGGATTATACCCATGCTCTCATCCAGCGGTCTCGGGTTCCAGTCTACGAAACCGATATTGAGATCTCCCGGCTGTGCACGGCGGACTTTCACCTCAATGTCATTCTTGCGCTCCAGGATGTCAGTGACATCGAAAGCCCTCTTGAGGAAAACGCCGTAAAGAGTGTCAGAAGATGCTATGCACCTGTCGTTTACAAAGATGTCGGCATAATAATTCAATCCATTGAACACCAGTTCATAACGCTGGCCTTCTACCTTGTCGAGATTGAACGAGGTCTTATATGTCCAGACCTTGTCGAAGATGCTCTTGTCAACATCGAAATAATTCAGCCCGTTCAGAAGGTCTTCGCCAAGTACACCCTGGTCACAAAGAGCTCCGGCAACGGTCGACGGCACCTCCACATCATAAGATATCGAGGTCCCCTCCTGATTCAAAGTCCATCTGTCAAGCAGATACTCGCCACCATTGTCCAGTACAACGGTCTGAGCGCAGGCGCAAAGAAGTCCCGCAATTATTATCATGGTTATTGTTCTTTTCATCATATGGTTTAAATTAAGGATGCACCTATTATCGGTATTTCATTTTCTGTCCTGACATCAATCTGAAGCTTCGCGAAGTTGCCCGGGAACGGATATCTTTCTCTTATATACTCTTTCATCGGACCAGAGAAAAGAGGCAGGGCATTTGCTATTCCGCCTAAATCTATTCCTAAAATCATTTTCTGGTTGGTTTTAGCATATGTTTGATCCTATCTGATCAGTGCCCTGATCCTGTCGGAAAGTTCTGTATTCTCATAAATTCCCACGAAGTCCTCAGAGTGAGGTCCCCACGCAAACACTGGAAGAGCGATGCCATTATGTCCGGTGGTAGAATAATTTACTCGGATTCTTTTTTCATCAATGCTTCCGCCAAGCAGGGTCATTCCTCCCGTAGCATGGTCTGCCGTTACAATCACGAGGGTCTGACCATCTTTTGCCGCCCACTCAAGGACAATTCCGAGAGTGCGGTCAAAATCGAATATCTCTTCCATTGTGTGGCCGGCCTTATTGTCGTGGCCGCCATCATCGATCATGGAACCTTCAATCATCAGGAAAAAACCCTTCCTGTTATCAAGCAGTTCCAACGCCTTTGTCACGGAAGCCGGAAGAATATCACCACGGTCAAGGGATGGCTTGAGTTCATAAGTGTCCATAAGGGCGATCACAGGACCGTTCTCCACAGCCATGAGATCTTCCTTAGTCTCGACATAAGAATATCCTCTCGCCTTCACATCCTCAGAGATGTCCTTGCCGTCTTCTCTGTCACGCCAGAACTTGGTACCTCCTCCTGACAGGAAATAGACTCCGCTGCCGGCCATCTGTTCCACGATGTCCTCCTGATTCTTGCGACTTGCAGAATGGCTGAAGAAGACTGCAGGAGTTGCATCGTTTACACGGCATGTCACTGCCGCTCCTGTCCTCTTGCCCTTTTCCATGGCCTCTTCCGCCAGTGACTTCACGGCCACGGTGTCGGGAGTCATGGAAATCATTCCGTTATCGGTCTTATGACCTGTCGCCAGTGCTGTTCCTGCGGCAGCCGAATCCGTCACGAGCTTGTTTGCAGAATAAGTCCTCTGAATACCGACGTTCGTGAAATTGTCCAGATTCAGCTTACCGCCGTTGCACACCCATGCGGCACTGATCTGTTCAAGACCCATTCCGTCACCGATCATGAAGATGATGTTCTTTACCTTTCTGCCCTTGGGTTCCTTAACAGAAACCGTCTCATACGGCTGAAGCATCGTATACTTGTCATCTTCCGCGAAATTATTCACCGCATACTTGGACCTGTCCCTGTCAAGTACCTGAGAAAAGGTCATGATGGCAGATCCAAGCAAAAGAACGATGGATATCAAAAATCTTTTCATCTTGGTATTCTGATTGTTTTATTTCTTTCTTTGACGATATGCTATCTGCATTTCATCATAATATGGAATCTCATGAGAAACCACGGTGCTGTAATACCTGTCGAGTTCCTGCAGGAAGGCAGGATCATCGGCCTGAGTTGTACCCTCCCATGAAGGGCTGGCGTTCCATGCCCTTTCAAATACTCCGCACACCTTAGGGAAGACATATGAAGTCACATGGTCAAAACACCTTACGGTCTCTGTCCATAACTGCGCCTGAACGCCGATGACATTCTCCCGAGCCTTCAGAGGAGTCTTCCCGTCAGGAAGGGTGGAAATATCACGTATTCTTCCATGGTCATCCCAGCGGACAGAACGATAAATGTCATAAGGCAGAAGAGAGAAGCTGCGTCGCTCATCCACAAACCCGCCCCACGAGAGTCCGCGCTCGGTCTTGTCAGGAGTATATGCAAAATCTACATATGTATTCGTCATGTTCGAAAGCACTGTCGGAACACCGTCATTTGCATATTGATACGGATATTCTTCCTGACCATGGCCGGTGTGCCAGAAATTCACGGAATAGAGATTCTTCTTAAGCCTCTCATACACATGATCCTCAAGGTCCATGACGACTTCCTGCCATCCGGCGATCTTCACGCCTCTGGCCTCGGCTATGTCAAGTACTTTTTCGATATAGTATGACTTCATGAGCTCGACGTTGTCCCAGCCTCTCTCCTCCATGATCTTGAGACATGCCGGAGATGCTGTCCACGCGCCCTTAGCCACCTCGTCTCCTCCGACATGTATTGCAGGTAGAGGCGCTCCGGCCTCCTTGTGATATGCGATAAGCTCGTCAAACACCACTTCGATGAATCTGTATGTCGACGGCATGGCCACATTAAGAGCATTATCCTTGTAATACTGAACAGAGCAGTATTCAGATCTGTCCTCTGGGTCAGAAAGTCGGAATTCATCACTGCCCACACGCTCTGAATAGGCATCCATAGCCTTGATGGCAGCTCTCGAATGACCCGGTGTATCAAATTCCGGGATCACCTTGATACGGCGCTCCCATGCATACTTAAGAATCTCGATATAATCTTCCTTGGTGAGATATCCGTTTGCTGAAGACGACATGTCGTCAGGATCTATGCTTCCATTGTATGAAGGCATCAGATATTCTTCCTCAACATATTCTCCAGCCTCATTCCTGTGAGGGAACGCATGATGCGCGCCGTAAGCAGTGAGTTCAGGAAACTTCTCGATCTCCACCCTCCAGCCTTCGTCATCACCGAAATGGAGATGGAATATGTTGACCTTGTAGTGTGCAAGAAGATCGATGAACCTGAGTATATTGTCCCTGGTGGTGAAGTTTCTTGATATGTCAAGCATGAAACCTCTATATCCCATGTCAGGCCAGTCTTCGATGACCATGTTCGGAATTTCATTTCCACCTGCATTCCTCTTGAGGTTGTCCAATGTGACCTTCGCATACCACGCACCATCCTCGTCGGCAGCCTCCACCTTGCATGTGCCGTCAAGAGTGATTCTATACCATCCTGCCTTGTCTGCCGGAACAATCTGAACTGCCGGAACAGTCTCCAGCCTGGTGGTCCCTTCTGACACAGCAACATTCTTGAGAGACGGTATCATATCCCAGACATGAGTCTCGACCTGGTTATAAGCGAAATCCTGGATTCTTTCCGATGGAAGGAAGACATACTCTGCATCCAAAGCGACTGCCTTTCCGTCATGCTCAAGTACAAATCCTTCAGGAGCCCAGCAGTGGCGCTGGAGAGGACGATCCGTATACTTCAGAACAAGATCCTTTCCTTCACGTTCCTTCGGAGTCATCTTGTACCAGCAGCCATGATGCAGGCTTATCGAGCCCTCGGCACCCTCAAGATCATCCCCTATGTATATATGGTTTGACGTAAACCATATATTCCAATCCGTTCCTTCCGGAGCATTCTTCACGGTCAGGGTGTGAACAACCTCGCGTGTGTCAGGATCGGTCTCGCCTTCGGTCCAGACTATGCTGACCTTGTCGGCACATCCTGCAGAAAACAACAGGGCCGACAACATACAGATAGTTTTGAAAAGAATCGGTTTCATAATTTTATTTCAGCATTATTGATTTTATATCATCCAGATCCTGCTGAGGCACTCCTATATAGAGCAGGTATCTCTCTACGTTCTCGGCGAATGTCTTCCCTTTGAAACTCCAGACATACTCGCATGCTCCCCGGAAAGTGCTGACATTGCGGGTGTGATCATAGAATTGCTCCGATCCTGAACCGGACATGCTCCAATCTGCAGGAGAGAAATAGGTAAGTTCATAGTCCTTTCCAAGGTCACCCTCTGAAACTCCCAGAAGTCCGAGGGTCAGAAGCGCGATTGTGCCTGTTCGGTCCCTGCCGGCAGAACAGTGAATGAATACAGGCTTGTCCTTCCTGAGGCAATCTGCAATAAATACGAAACAGTCCTTCACCCCGCTTGCGTAATTGGTCATCATTCCCTTGTAACCGTGCGGGAATCCAGGACAGATGAAAGCGATGTCACTGCCTACAGGTGACTTTGATGCCGAGCCCTCCTCTCTGAGGTCAAGCTCTGCCTTGATGCCGGCAGCCCTCCATTCCGCCTTTCCAGCTTCGTCAATCCTTACCGCACCGCCCCTATAAAGCTTGCGGTAAACCACGGTCTTTCCATCCACTGTCTTCCAGCCTCCAAGATCACGCGCATTGCGGACCTTATGAGAGAAGTACACCTGATGGATGGATCCTTTTGTCCTGAATGCACCCTCTGCAACAGTTGTATGATCGCTTCCTGTGACCGTGTAACTGTATTTTGTGTTCGGAACAAGATTCAGAAGTTCCTGACTGGCAGTTCCAGCCGGAAGAGGGTATTCACGGCTCCATTCCTCATCCCATACCTTGAGGGTCGTACTGCCTGTGTAACCATTAAGATCCCAGCTCAGTGTCACCGATGGCGGAATATCAGCTTCACCAGGGCCTCCACCTGGGAAATTCTTGATAAGTGAGGTGGTCTTGTCCGTATAATCCACATTATACTCGACTTCATCAATAAATGCCTGCATATATGGATGAGTGACCTGGTATGTCTCCAGACCATCATCCTCCGGTTCTTCCTGAGCATTGCCGAGCAGGCGTGAAGCGAGTGTTCTCGAAAGGGTCCACGACGCATCGTCGCCCTCGATGCTCCAATACATCGCTCCAAGCAGACCCTTGCTCTTTATGTAATCCGCCTTCAGGGCAAGCGACTGTTCATCATCATAGCAGAGCACCATCGTGCCGCCGGCATCTACGAGATAAGGGACCTTTGACACATCGTCCCAGCGTCGGGTATACTTGCTGTATTCTCCTGATATGATATCTGCATAGTCCACGCTCTCGCCTTCTGCCGGCTTTCCATAGAAAGGAACGCCGAGGACAAGCTTTTCATATGGGACACCTGCCTGGAAATGTTTCTCGACAGCTTCCACGCAGCTGTTCTTTGTCTTTGATGAAGAATAGAGTGCAGAGTGATGATATGGAGGTCTGCCCATATCATACGTCATGATATTGATGAAATCCAGATACTGTCCTGCTGTCTTAAGGTCATAATATTTCACACCAGCATAGGTTGCGATGGTGAGCAGTCTGTCAGGACCGAGCGTCTCACGCAGATCTCTCATCAAGAGGGTGAAATTATTCATGTCATAAGGCGAGGACGAAATGCCTGCAGATGAACTTGTCGGATATTCCCAGTCTATATCGATTCCGTCCAGACCATATTGCTGGACTGCGGCCAGACAGTTCTCGCAGAATTTCCTGCGATGGCCGGCATCGCCTGCCATCTCGCTGAAATTGCCTGCGCCCCATCCTCCTACTGACAGCACGACCTTCAGGTCCGGATTCTTTTTTTTCAAACTTACTACCTGCTGCAGACGAGACGGCTTCTTGACATCAAGTGTCTCGAAATCATCCTTGATAAGCGCAAAGGCATAATTGATATGAGTGAGCAGGGTCGGATCCGGCAACCTGCTCTCCCAATAAGTGGCATAGCCTACTATGATATTTTCCCCCACCGGGACCGGTGTCGGGTCTTCCGGGGTTTGAGATTCCTTGTCATCCTCATCTTCCACCTTGTCTGATGGAGAAGGAACAGGAACAACAAATCCATACTCCGGCTGCTCGCATCCGACAAAGAGCACCAGACTGAGCAATATTGATAATATACTCTTCATTTGAAAAAATGCGGTGGCTGGCATAAGTCAGCCACCGCAAAATTAAATAATATTTACACTAACCCATAAATCAGTCCCAAGAGAAAGGCTCGGTGTAATCGTACCACTCACAGATTGCATTTCCTGTGTAGCAGCCGAAGTATATTCCGATTTCCTTCTGCCATGTACATTCCATGACTGCATTGTCGCCAGTGTCAAACGACTGGAACTCAACTCCGTCGAGGATGAACTGCACGTGGCAGTAGCCTTCATTGATCTCGCTTGGAGTGAACTTCACCGTCATCTCGTGAGGCACGGTCATGTCAACGCCTTCGACATTGACGAAATCTGCGTCAGGACCTGAAGGAGATGTAGAAATCTCGGTATAACCGGTGCCGTCGCCATTGCCTCTGAGGTTGTACTTGATTTCATTATTGTTACCGAATGTCCACCAGAGACGCACGCGGGCATCAGCAGAGAACGAATGCCAGCGGTATGTATGGGTTCCCATAGGCATGTCGCTTCTGTAAAGACGGGCATATACAGAGCCTGATGATGTTGCCTCGAAATATGTTCCCTGTTCACCAAGATATACCGGATTAACACCCTTGTCAGGTCTCCAGTAAGACATCTCAGAATCATCGAAGATCGTGCGCTGAGGAACCTGGAGATATGCCTGCTTGAGAACAACTTCTCTTACTACAACAGGCTGGCCTGGCTCTGCAATCGTGGTGAGCCTGAGAGTTGTCTTGCGGAGCGAGTTTCCTGCATTGTCATTCAGGACAATGCGGAGAACAGCCTCGCCTGTATTCTCCGGATTCTCGATTGTGAACCACTGAGCCTTGTCATCGGTCTTCTCTGCCTTCCAAGAGGCATTTGAAACGACTGCAAGTTCATAGACTCCCTGATTATGGGCAGCGCGTACCTCAAATGTCGCAGGGTCAAGCTGCACTCCGTTCTGGGTAACCTTCACCACCACTCTCTCCACGCCATGACGGTCGAGAACAGAAACGGCACCATAACGCTTCTCACCTGTATTCTCCTCAACTGACAGTTCAACAGAACCGTCAAGAGAACCGGTCGCGCCGGATGTGACGGCAAGCCAGTCGCCGCCTTCGATGACCTCGGCAGACCAATCCTGATTTGCCTTGACATTGAAGGCAATCTCGCCGCCTTCCTCCGAGATTTCAAGAGCCTGCTCCTCATCCTTCACGTCAAGGTATGCATTACCTTTCTGGTATACGGTGATGAGCTTTCCTACCCAGTAGTCACTCTTGATCTCGAGAGTGTCCACCCTGTCGTCAAGCTGGGCGTTATCCTTATACTGAACGGTCACAGTAAAGGTCTCGGCCTCATTTATGACAGGATTTCCTTCGCCTTCAGCAGGGGTGATGGTACACCATTCCGGATTGTAGCTGCGTACAGTCCAAGGATCGGTGGACTTCACCAGGAAGCTGAATGCTTCAGGAGACTCCCAAGGAAGAGAGTAGCTGTCCTCCGCACGGTAACGGAGGTCCACCCACTTCATAGGTCCCTCTTCCTTTTCCTGGCAGCCACCAAGCCCTGAGACCAGGGCCAGGGCTGCACAGAATGTTAATAAATATCGTTTCATAAGAAATTATCGTTATTCAGCGATTGGAGTAATAGTGCAAGACTCAATCACATAGTAAGTTCCATCAGATGTTGCAGAGTTGAAACCGATATACCACTCAAATGTTGTATCTGTTCCCGCAAACGGGCTTGCCCATGAATGAGACTCGATTGTAACATCATTTACAGTGAAGATGAACTTACCGTTTCCTGCAGTCTCAGCGTCAGGAGTTACTGTAAACTCATATGTCTTCATTGTGTTGAGGAACTCAACCGACATGTCATCATCATAGTATGTATTTTCGTAGTTGCTTACAGCTCCGTTGTTTGTACGAAGTCTGAACTTGCCGACTGTCATCCAGTTACCGAAGTCACCGTCTGTCTCACTGAAGAACCAGAACTGACCCTTCTCACCGAAGCTGATCTCCTTTACGTTAAGAACTGCTGTGAAATAACGGAGTCCTTCCTTGATGTTTATTCTTGCACCGTTTGCTCCATCAAGCTTCACTGAACCATCTTCAAGAATCTCTGCATTCTCAAGTTCGAACATTGTATCCTGAGTGACCTCGAACTGTGCTGTAAGACCGTCCCCTTCAATTGTCACAACTGCTGTTCTTGCAGCAAAGCCGTTATTGGCAGCTGCTGTAGCCTTTACCTGAGTACCTGCTTTCTCAACAGCAAGCCACTCTGCGTCTGAAGTAACTGTCCAATCCATAGATGCGTTTACATCGAGGAGAGCCTCACCACCTGCGTAGCTGAGCATTTCAAGCTCTTCTGTCACGAACTCGAGAGTCTTTCCACCCTTCTGGAGAACATCAAATGTAACAACGTCAGCACCTGCTGTCACAGTCACTGTAGTTGTCCTCTCTGTTCCAGGGTTCTCCGCTGCAGTTGCAGTGATGGTCTCGATTGCACCTGTACCTGTACCGTTGGTCTTGTCGAATGTAAGCCAAGTGTCAGCTGAACGCACTTCCCAAGCGAGGTTTGTCTCGATTGTGAAAGTAAGCGAGCTCTCTGTCTTTCCTTCGAACTCCTCTGTAATAGGCTGAACATAGAACTTGTTCTTCATGACCTGAGTGACCTCGATAGTCCATACCTTATCGATTCCTTCTCCCTTGAGAGTAAGGGTTACAGAACGGTCCTCATAAGTGTCATTAGGAACAGCTGTAAGAGTGACATCTGTAGAAAGGCTTGACAAAGCGCTTGAAACCGGCTTCACGCTGAGCCACTCTGCAGACTCATATCCTGTGATCTCCCAAGGAGTAGTAGAAGCGATGCTGAAAGTCGCAGGCTGCGGATTAGTTCCAGAGATGGTATATGCCTCGCGGACATCTGTGTCCATCTTGATCGGAACCTCTGGCTGTGTCTCGATGTAATACTGCTGGCAGGCACCGAAGAAGAATGCTGCGGCTGCAAGTGTCAAACTCTTAAGGAATGTTGTTGTTTTCATAACGTTATTGTTTTAATTATTAATATTCTATGTGGTTTACCATCCGGTATTCTGTGGGTTGAGGTTAGGATTGCAGAAGAGTTCCTCCTGCGGGATAGGGTACAGATTCATCTTGTCTGCCCACGTGCGTTTCTCCACTGATGTGCGGGTGTAGTCGAAGCCGCCAGTCGTCTTGACAATGCTCACTCCGTCGACCTGGGTCTGGGTTGTAGCTCCAATGCACCAGCGGCGTACATCCCAGAAGCGGTGGTCCTCAAATGCGAACTCCACTCTCCATTCACGACGTACCGCCTCGACAAACTCCTCATACGATGAGGCTGTCACAGGAGGCATGCCTGCATTTACGCGCACCTGATTGAGAGCATCGGCAGCCGACATTGTGAGTTCTGCATCTTTGGTTGCAGGATTCTTGAAATACTCGTTGGCAGCCTCTGCATAAGTAAGGAGAGTCTCCGCATAACGATAGATCACCCAATGATGCTTGTATTCAGCCTCTGCCTCAGGAGTGAAGCTTGTAGCCTCGTTGATGTATTTCCTGAGGTAGTATCCTGTGACTGTTCCGAGATCCGAGCGCGTTGCAGAATAATCGGCTCCGCCGACAAAAGTCTCGATCTCAGTTCCCTTGAAAGCCATGCCGTTTGCAAGAATGGTCCTTGCGAAACGTGGGTCACGGTTATCATAAGGATGCGCTGCGTCGAACTCAGGGTCTGCACACTCCCAGCCGTTTGCGGTCAGGGTAACATCATAGCCATTGATGGTCTGGAACGCGTCTACGAGATTCTGAGTAGGATAAGTACCCGACATATATGTACGCTGACCTTCTGTAAATCTTACTGGGAAGTTCTCGAGTTCGAAGCTGTCGCTCTCAGAATTCATCCTCACAAGCACATTCTCTGGAGATGCCGTAGTATTCACCTTCTCGCCTGAATCAAGTACATAAAGACCCAGGTCAATGATATCGAGGGCAGCCTGGGCAGCTCTCTTCCACTTCTGGGCATCCATCTGGGGATTGTGAAGCTTGCTGGCAGCATAGAGGAGAGTCTTTGACTTTACAGCCATTGCAAAGCCCTTTGTCACACGGCCATACTCGTCGTCGAGCATGCCGATGTATGTCTCAGGAAGTTTGGCTGCACATTCGTCACACTCGGATACGATGAACTCGACAACCTGGTCGAACGGTGTCTTCTCGATGGAATTAGCCTCTTCTATCGAGAGCATCTTCATAGGAACAGGTATATCGCCATAACGACGTGCAAGTTCGAAAAGATAGAATGCGCGAAGGACTCTTGCCTGATAGGTGAAGGTCGCAACCTGCTCCATCTGATCCTCGTACTTCGAATCATAGTAGTACTTGGAGAAATCCACCTTCTCCATAGACTCCAGGAACTCGCTCACGCAACGGATTGCGTTATAAAGTTCCCAGCTGTCATCAATTGTGGAAATGGCAGACCAGTTGCCGTTGTTGAATCCCTGCACTGAACCTTCCGGATCACCGAATTCGGCATCGTCCGATCCGCAATCGCGCATAGCATCGCTTACAGTACCCAGATCCTGCGGCATATAGCTGTAGATATTGGTCAGCATCCTCTGAGCATAGCTGTATGTCTCATACATGTCATCCCTGTCGTATACACCGCTTGTCTCATCGAAGTCAAGCAGGTTACAACCCTGGAATGCAAGGACTGCCGCCATCATTATGTAAATAAACTTTTTCATTTCGTTCATACCTTAGTTTAGAAGTTGAACTTTACGCCTGCCCAGAATACTCTCGTTGACGGGTAAGCAGCTTCAAGCTGTTCAGGGTCCGCGAACTTGATGTTGTCAAGGCTGAAGAGGTTGGTTCCGTTGAGGGATACTGTGATATCCGAAAACCTGGTGACCTTCTTAGGGATTGTATATGATACACCGAGGTTGCGGAGCTTGATGAAAGAGCCGTCTCTATACCACAGAGAATTCTTGCGGTAGTTGTTCGGATTCTCAAGAGTAGTAAGTCTCGGCATTGTAGCCCTGTCTGCAGTCTCCGGAGTCCAGGTCACTTCACGTGCAAGGAATGTATTGGAGATGGTGCCGTTATTGACGAGAGGCTGGTAGAGCGGTGAATCGAGAAGGTTCACTGTCACACCTGTCACACCCTGGAAATCAGCATACACCTTGAAGCCCTTCCACGCCAGGTTGAGGCCGAATCCGAACTGGAAGAGAGGAGTGGTCGAACCGAACATCTTTACAATGTCCTCGTCATTGATCACTCCGTCACCGTTCTGATCTTTATACTTAAGGTCACCGGGACGAACCTCACCGAAAGTCTGCTTAGGGCTGTTGTTGATCTCGTACTGGTTCTGGAAGATACCGACAACCTCAAGACCATATCGCTGTCCTACAGGGTTGCCTGCATGGTAGAGATAGTCATAACGCTGATAAGCCTGGCCGTCGTTCACGACTTCCGTAAGAAGCCATCCTCCGTTTGCATATGCTCCGTATGAGAAATCACCAGCCTTGTCGTTCCATGCGACAGAAAGGTCGAGACCCTTATATCTGTTCTCTCCCATGCTCTGGTCCATCACACCGATACCGATGACACCGGATATGTTGGATGGAGATATAAGGATGTTGCTGCGCTTTTCTGCGAAAGCCTCCGCATTGACCGAGAGTCTGTTCCTGAAGAAGCCCAGGTCGAATCCCAAGGTGACCATGCTTGACTTTTCAGGCGCAAGATTCTCAGCCGGCATGTCGCCCTCTGCACGTCCTGAATAGCTGTTTGCATTTTCACCGAAGCGATAACCGCTGGCATTTGAGCTGCCGTAGGTCTGGAGGAAGAGTTCATGCTCCATATATCCGTCGTAACCCGAGATACCTGCCGATCCATAGACCTTTGCATACGGCTCCTTTGAGATGACATATGCAAGGCTGAGAGCCGGATACACATTGAATCTGTCTCCCTTAGGAAGGTAGGCGGTACCTGAATAGTTCACTGCGAGATCTGCGAACAGTCTTTCATTCCAGTTGTAGCTTACAGTTCCGAGAACCTCCTGGGTCTTCGAAGAAGCATTACGCTTATTGAAGATGTACGAGCGCTGTCTGTATCCGACATGAGCATCGATATGATGCTTGCCGAAGTCACGCTCCCAGTTCAGGCGTGCCTGAAGCTCGGAACGCAGGCCAAGGCTGTGGAAGTAATGGCTGTAGCTCATTGTCTTGGAGTCTGTGCCGTAATATGTCAGTGCGCTGCCGGGAACTGTGCTGACAGGCTCTCCATACCTATATGTCTTGTACGAAGTCTCTGTCATCTCACCTGTGTAGTCGAAAGCGACATTGACATCAGCATACAGACCTTTGAGAAGCGCGCTGAGGTCCTGACGGAGAACCATGTCTGCAAGCACCCTTGTCTCAGAATAAAGGTGATTACCCGAATCCTGATGGAGAGCTACAGGGTTGTTTGCGCCATAGAGTCTCGAACCTCCGTATGTACCGTCAAGATGCTTGATCGGGAAAGCGGCAGCCGGAGTCTTGTAGAGGGTCTCTTCGATATCCTCACCGCTTATATTCTCCCAATATGGACGGTTGAACTCTGACAGACGGGCCATCACACCGACCTTCATTGATGTCGTGTTGGTGATGTTCACATCCACATTGGCCCTGATGCCGAGACGGTTGTCATAAGTATTTGCATTATAACGGTCGTCTGATGTCGGCTTCAGATAGAGTGAGTTGTCCTTCATGTAGTCAACAGCTGCAAAATAACGGAAGTTCCTGTTTCCTCCGGTAAATGTAAGCTGTGCACGATGGTTGTCACCGGTCTTACGGTAGATCTTGCTCATCCAGTCCACGTCTGCATATGCATACGGTCTCTGACCGTTGGCGAAATATGTAAACGCATCATTGTTATACATTGGAGCCAGGCCATCAAGAGCACGTGCCTCATTGACCTTGAGAGCATATGTATATGAAGAGGAGAAATCAGGAGCACGGAACATCGAGCTGAGTCCGAACTGATACTTGGCAGAAACCTGGAGAGGAGTTGCCTGACCTCTTTTGGTTGTGATCATAATGACTCCGTTACCACCTTTGACACCATAGATGGCGGCAGAAACTGCATCCTTGAGGATGGTAATGGATTCAATCTCTACAGATGTGATATCCGAGAGCTCACGAGGATAACCGTCGATGAGCACAAGCGGCGCATGGCCGTGCAGCTCAAGAGTCGACTGGTTGATTTCGCTTCGTCCGGTACCCTGCTCGACAAGGAGACCGGAGAACTGGCCGTAAAGGGCCTTCGCTATATCGACTTCCGGACTCTGCTGAAAGACAGTAGCATCACGCATGATGTTTCCATTTGCCTGCACCTTGAAAGGATTTGCAATCACAATGGAATCCACCTGCGAGAGCTCGACAGGTTCTTGAGCGGAAACTGTCACGCCTGCCAGCAGAAGAGGAAGTATAATGTATTTACTTATTTTTTTCATCATCTGGTATCTTTAAATTTTACCATCCCGGATTCTGGGTCATTCCATAACCCTTGTTCACTTCCGTTACTGGGATAGGAGCGAGATACCATTTCGTATCCCAGGATGTCTCCCAGCTCCTTGTAGGAAGCTTATATTTAGAATATGTGAATGAATCAGGACTTTCCGGTCTTCCTCCTACACCTTCAGAATAGAGTCCATAGAGAGGCTTGGTGAAGTCGTCCTGAAGACCGTAACGGATCATATCGAACCAACGGAATTCCTCAAAGCCGAACTCACACTCACGCTCACGGAGAAGAGCCTCGCGGAACTGTGCCTGGGTCATGCCCTCAGCAAGCGGCGAAAGACCCACACGTGCTCTCACACTGTTCACCCATTCGTATGCCTGTGCCGAAGGTGCACCGTCATACTCATTGTATGCCTCAGCTGCATTGAGCAGAATCTCAGGGAAACGCATCAGTGACCAATGAGGAGGAACGTTCTCACGATCAGACTCCTTCTGAAGGATATACTTCATTACAAGGAAGCCTGAACCATCTGCACGATAATTCGGATGGTTTGTGTGCACACGGGCAAGAATTTCATTATACCAGTAATCTCCAGGAACCGCGATGTTCTCATAAAGACGAGGGTCGCGGGTCTCTATACCGGTAATGCATGAACCGTTAGGAGAGAAGAATGGAGCCGCCGAAAGATTTTCCCAGTCAAAGTCTTCAGGGAAATCCGAACCGTCTGCCCATCCGTACTTGTTCACCCAGTTGAGGGTAGGACAGACATATTCTCCCTTCTCGATCCAATCGTCGTGATAGTCTGAATCGTAATCCTTCCTTATCGAAATGATCTGCTCTGTAGTTCCGCGCTCGTAGTATCCTTTGCGGTAAGCAAGACGATATGCCTTCGGAGTGGCCTCTGCTGCCTGCACCATTGCATAATGTCCGTTCTTTGCAAGTTCTGTCATGAACTCGTCAGCTGCATCCTTGGCTCTCTTCCAGCGTTCTGCATCGTAGTTTCCGTAGCAGTGATACTCGTTCGCACCTGGATGCCAAGGGGTAGCAGAGTTGAATGTCGGGCTGGCTGCAAAGCAGAGCACGCGAAGCTTCAGGCCGAGGGCTGCGGCAGCAGTCATACGTCCGTCGTTATTCGGATCGGCATTGGTCCAAGGAAGATGAGCTTTCGCCTCGTCACAAAGCTTTACGATATAATCTACCGTTTCAGCGAAAGTGTTTCTCGGATAGACCATCTCCTCGGTAGTAGAGACAGAGTGGTCGAGAATAGGAACACCACCGACATGACGGAGCATATTTGCATATGCGATGGCGATGCATACCTTAGCCTCAGCCTTCATCTTTTCTTTTTCCTCAGGAGTTGCATCAGGGATCCTGTCTGCATTCTCGATGAAGATCCATGCATAGCGTATAGCCGTATAGTCCTTCTCGGAAGCAAAACGGTATGCTTCGGATCCTGCATAGCTTGAGGATATGTTTGATCCCAGGGCTCCTGTATAATAAAGGTTCCTAGGACCGTCTGAACCGAAAGTGCGGTTACTGTGAGCATGGTCGGTAATGCACTCCAGCACATTTCCTCCCATCTTTGAATCAAAGGAGCTTGTAATGCCATACGGAAGATTGGCATATGCTGTGACAAGCACCTTGTCTGCATCCTTCTTGGTTGCGAAGAGAGTCTCGATCGTAGCTCCTGATGTCTCAGGTGCTTCGCTGAGTCCCGCATCTCCAAGCTGGAGGGTTTCACACGATGACATCATGACTCCCAGAAGGACTGCTATAAATATATTTCTTATTGCTTTCATATCAGGCCGGATTAGAAGTTGATGTTAAGTGAAAGGTTATATGTCTTGACCAATGGATAAACACCATCGTTGTTTGAAACTGTCTCTGGATCCTGGAATGTCAGATTTGTGAATGTCAGGAGATTGTATCCTGTAAAGCCGACATTGAGACTATTGATGCCAAGACGGTCGAAGAACTTGTTTCGTCCGAATGTATATCCGAACTGAGCGCTCTTGAGTCGGATGTAGGAAGCATCACGGAGCCAGAGGGTCGAAGGCGATGAGTTCCAGGCTTCTGACTTTTCTGCTGCTCGAGGAAGTGTTCCGTTCGGATTTTCTGTTGTCCAGCAGTCCCTGTAGAAGTAGTCGAGAAGACCACGGTTACCTGAGTTGGTGAAAGGAATACGATACTCTACCTCAAGCATCTTGTCCACGTTTGTGGCAGCTATCCAGTTGAGGTTGAGATTGAATCCCTTCCATGAGAACTTCCAGTTTGAACCGAACATATATTCAGGTCTGTCGGCAAAGCCGTACACCATAGTATCGTTGCCATCAACCTTTCCGTCTCCGTTGAGGTCAGCATACATACAGTCTCCCGGATATACGGTCGCACTTGGCTGAGGATGGTCAGGATTCAGTCTCTGGACTCCGTTTTCGTCCTTATAGAAGTCATCATAGTTGTACAGACGGATGAACTTGTAAAGTCCTCTGTTGCGGCCGGTTGATCCTCCTGTCTGGTTCTGATAATCAAATTCACTCTTGACCTCATCCATATACACGATCTCGTTGCGGGCAAATGTCACGTTCGCATCGATGCTATATCTGAATTCACCCACATTATCCTTCCAGCCGAGCTCGAGCTCATATCCCTGGTTGTCCACAATACCGATGTTCATATTAGGCAGCGTTGTCGCAATGATGCCCGGAGTGGAGTTTGGAGAAATCAGAATGCCAGTACGATGCTCCTTGAAAAGGTCTCCTGAGAAGTGGAGTCTGCTGTTGAAGAACTCAAAGTCGAGACCCACATTGTACTTGAGAGCTGTTTCCCATGTTACTCCCAGGTTACCAGGAGTTCCTGTAGTATAATAAGGAAGGCCGTTCGGATTATTTACTCCGAAGCTGTATGATCCGGCTTCATCCCACACACTGTTCATATACATGAATCGGGTAGATGTGCCGAGGTCATTTCCGACCTTACCCACTGACGCACGGAGCTTGAGATAATCGATCCATCCGGCCTTCTCCATCCACTTCTCCTCAGAGATGACCCAACCGAGGGATACTGAAGGGAAGAGACCGTAGCGGGTCTTTCCCGGAGCGAAGTTCTCGGATCCGTTGTAACCTGCACTTACGTCCACCAGATATCTGTCATCATATCCGTAAGTGGCACGTGCCACGAAGCCTACATAACCTCTTGGGAGATATGAATACTTTGACGGATAGTAATCGCGTGTCTGGTTGTAAAGAAGCAGACCTGACACAGCGTGCTTGCCGGCAAACTTCCTGCTGTAGTCTACGCGACCCTCGAGGTACCAGCTTCTGTCTGCGCTTGTAGACTCTTCGTATGAGAGAGGAGCCATTGTTCCGCTTGGCTTGAATACATATGTCTTGTCGAAGTCAGGGTCGCTGATTGCAAGACCGTCACCTTCCTGGAACGACTTGTAGTTGATCCTCTGCTCAAGCGCATCGGAGCCTTTATGCTGCTTCCTTATATACATATTGGTATCATAACCTCCCTTCACTCCCAGACTGAGGCCTTCTGTGATGAAATCCAGTCTCTGTGTTATTGCAAGGTCGAGGTTAAGCGCGGTATTATACTTCTCCTCATAACCCATATTATAATAGGTCATATAACCGCTTCGACGGGTTGTAGGAGGAGTAGGGCCTTCACCTACATAAGTAAGAGGGATACCGTTCACCATACCCGGGCTGGCATTAGGTGTCACCCACAAGGTCGTAAAGATCCAGACGTTGTCGTCAATGCCGTCATCCTCCATAGGCTCGTATGTCTTGCCCACCACTCCGCTGATATTGAGCTTCATGTCGGTAGTCTCGGTGAGCTTGAAGTCGAGGTTTGCACGGTAGTTATAACGGTTGTAAGAGAAGTTGTTGTTATATGACAGGCCCGGCATCTGCTTGAGAATACCATCCTGGAACATATAACCCATCGATACGAAGTAACGCACCTTGTCCGAACCTCCGGAAATGTTGATATTGTTCTTTGTCTGAAGGAAGGCCTTGCGATAAAGAATCTCTTTCCAGTTGGTGTTAGGGAACACAAGAGGGTCAGAGCCTGTACGATAGGCTTCTATAGCCTCAGGTGCATAATAAGCCTTAGGGTCAGTCACACCGTCGTTCTGTTGCTTGAGGTTCCAGAATTTGGCAAACTCGTAGCTGCTTACCTGAGTAAGGAATGACAGCGGCTGCTGTACACCCGTGATGCTGCTGACTGAAATCTTAGGCTTGCCAGCATCACCACGCTTGGTGGTCACGAGGATGACACCGTTCGCACCTCTCACACCGAATACTGCGGTCGAAGCAGCATCCTTGAGGATCGAGAGGCTCTCGATTTCATTCGGGTCGATTGTATTAAGCGGACGCTCGACACCGTCGACGAGGATCAGAGGAGTCGATGCTCCGTCTGAAAGAGAGCTGACGCCACGGACATAAATGTCAGCGTAGTCATCTCCCGGCTTACCGGAAATCTGGACTGTGGTCACGCCCGGAAGCTGGCCGGCAAGGACATTTGACACGTCCGCAACCGGAGCCTTGACAAGTTCCTTTGAGTCAATAGACGCAAGGGCACCTGTCACTGTCGCCTTGGTCTGCGTACCATAGGCCACGACTACTGTCGCCTCCAGAGATTCCGTCTCGTCATCAAGGACAACTACCAGATTCTGTCTTTTTCCCACCTCTACATCTTTGGATGAGTATCCAAGAGCAGATACGGTAAGCACAGTAGTCTCAGATGGAACTGAAATCTGGAATTGTCCGTCCAGATCAGCAGCCACTCCCGTGCTCGTGCCGGAAATGGTCACGCCCGCACCGATGACCGGCTGACCTGAATTGTCTATTACCTTACCTGTAACGGTAATGCTCTTCTGTGCGAAGGCACTACCTGCAAAGGTGCAGATCAACAGACAACCCATCACAGCCAATCTCGCTAAATGGACTAGTTTCTGTTTCATTGTTTTTAGGGTTAATAATTATGGTGATTCTTTTATTCAGTGGATTCTTTTCCATATATCGCCTTGCAGAGGGCCTTTCGCAGAGAACCCTGAGAGTCATCATGGCGATATTCCCAGAACATCGCGCCAAGGAGTTTCTTCTGCACCACATATTCTCCTTTGTATCTGACAGACTCCGGGTCGTCATAACCAAGCAGGAAATTTCCCTCTTCGTCAACAAGATAAGGCACCTTGGCCACAGCATCCCATTTCCTGATGTTCTTTCCGGCATATTTGTCAGAGGAGAATATCTCACTCATCTTGTTATACTTCACGTCATCGTCATACGGAGCAGTGCCATGGCCATAGAACGGCACTCCCAGCACCTGCCTGTCAAGAGGAACTCCCCCGGCAAGATGCAGGGAGATTGACTGGTCCGCGCTGCGGCTTTTTGTTATCGCAGCGGAATAATACAGAGGCGCATTATGATAAGGTGGATCACCCATGTCGTATGTCATGACATTGACATAATCCATATACAGCATGGCCGTCTTCCAATCCACATACTTGGCATTGGAAGACGATGCATATGAAATGATCTTTGTGTTTCCGATTGTCTCACGAAGCTCCTTAAGTACCAGATTGAAGTTCTTTGTATCATCCGGGTGCTTCCCGTTTTCAGAAGGTCCTGCAGTCGGATATTCCCAGTCAATGTCGATTCCGTCAAGACCATAGTTGTCGATATGCTCCTTACATGACTGGCAGAACTGAGTGCGCTTCTTCGCATCCCTGGCCATCATGCTGAATCCGTCGGCCTTGTCTCCCCATCCTCCGATCATAAGGAGGACCTTAAGAGACGGCTTCTTATGCTTCAAGTCCACAATCTTCTCGAGAAGCTCCGGCTTCTCTATCCAGATGCCGCCTTCGCCTGTCTCCTTGTCAACAAAGCGTCCGTGGGCATAATTGATATGTGTCAGGCAGGCCGGATCGGGAATTGCCGAAGAGTTTTCGGTATAATATGCGATGATCATAGGGGTCTGTCCCAGATCTTCAGGATTGCACAGCGATGCCACAACGTTACCGTCATCATTCTGGTCATCGTCATTCCCACTGTCTTCATCCTTACCCTGCTCTTTATCAGGGACAGGCACGACAAAGCCATGGTCGTCTTCGCTACACGAACACGCAAAACCCATAAAAACCGTATAAACGAATACGGATATCATGAAAATAATGCTCCTTTTCATGGAAGGAATATTTGCTTTAGTGTTACTTTCGCAAATATAATCCGTCAGCAGCCCGAAAATAGTGGTAATTTGCGTGTTTGTTTTCACAATTTGCGCAAATGTTTCTTTCTATATTCAGATGGCGTACAGCCTTTTAACTCTTTGAAACGTCGAGAGATACCTTTGGTATCAAATTCATCCATTCTGGCCGCAATTTCTGAAATCGGATCATTCGAAGATATGAGAAGCTGCGCAAAACGCTCCATCCTGCGGACCGAAATATAATTATATATCGTCATGCCTGTCATGTTCTTGAACCTCTGTTCAAGCAGACGTCTGGAAAGAGGAACATTTTCCATAACATCGGTAACCTGAATCTTGGAATCAACATTTGCATGTATGAAGCTGAGTGCCATCAGTATCTCCTTATCATTTGTAGCAAGAACTGACGAAGAGGACCTCTCGATGACACCTAAAGGTCTCAACACAATGTCTTCTCCTGGAAATTCAGGGTCCAGGACCATTCTTTCCGCCATAGCGGCTGCTTCATACCCTCCCCCTTCGATATCCACGTTGATCGTGGACATTGTGGGATCTGACATGTTGCAAAGAATCTCATCATTGTCGACGCCGATGATCGCGACATCAAAAGGAATCCTCAACCCGCATGAACTGCAGGCCTGCATCAATATGCTTCCCTGCGTGTCATCGACAGCCATTATGGCTATCGGTTTCGGCAGGCTCAGAAGCCAGCCGTTAAGATCTGCCGAGTCATACCAGAATGTATTGATTCTCTGGCTGTCATATATATGGAGGTTGTCCTCATAACCTGCATCGGCCAGCCTCTTCCTGAAGCCTTCACATCTTTCGTCCGACCAGCATACACCCCTATAGCCGAAATAGCCGAAGTTCTTAAATCCTTTAGCCAGGAAATGTCCTGCTGCCAGACTTCCTGTACGACCATAATCCGCAGTTATGTTAGGAATAGACTTGAATCGGGAAATATAGTCCTGCGCCAAGGCGACGATGCCGTTCTTTCGGAAAAGTGAAACATCCTCATCAGGCTCAAAAGGTGACATGACTACATCTGCACGCCATTCCTTCGCCCAAGCGAGTACTCCGTCAATCCCTATCTTACGTTTAAATGAAAGCGGCATCTTGCACACCACCCAGTCGCCGCTACGCTTTGAGTAGTTGAAGATGCCACGCAGAAGTCTGTAAGCGAACTGCTCCGTAAAATCCGATATGAAGAGGAGCCTCATCGCTTAAAGTGATGTCTCGAATTCCTTGAGGAAACGGAGGTCGTTCTCGAAGTAGTTGCGGAGGTCGCGTACCTGCCATTTGAGCATTGCGATACGCTCCACGCCCATACCGAAAGCGAATCCGCTGTACTTCTTGCTGTCGATGCCTGACGCCTCAAGGACGTTAGGGTCTACCATTCCGCAGCCCATGATCTCGAGCCAGCCTGTGCCCTTGCAGACATTACATCCCTTTCCGCCGCAGATGTTGCAGCTCACGTCAATCTCGGCAGACGGCTCTGTGAACGGGAAGTATGACGGACGCATGCGGATCTGAGTCTGCGCGCCGAACATTTCGCGCGCGAAGAGGAGGATCGCCTGCTTCATGTCTGCGAATGTCACGTTTTCGTCTATGTAAAGTCCCTCAACCTGATGGAAGATGCAGTGTGCGCGTGCCGAGATGGCCTCGTTACGGAACACACGGCCAGGACATACGATGCGGATCGGAAGCGGCATCTTCTCCATCGCGCGCACCTGCACTGAAGATGTGTGGGTGCGGAGGAGGACAGGATTGTCGCTGTCGCTGATGAAGAATGTATCCTGCATCTCACGTGCAGGGTGCTCAGGCGGGAAGTTCAACGCCTCGAACACATGCCAGTCGTCCTCGATCTCCGGACCTTCAGCCACGTCATATCCGAACTTGCGGAAGATGCTTACGATCTCCTCGCGTGCGATCGACACCGGGTGGCGTGAGCCAAGGGCTACAGGGTCGCCAGGCATTGTATAGTCAAATGAAGGAGCTCCGCCGGTCTGCGCCTCGGCAGCCGCCTCCTTGAGTTCTTCGATCTTTGCCGCTGCAGTGTTCTTGAGGATGTTGAGTTTCTGTCCGAACTCTCTCTTGAGCTCAGGAGCCACTGTCCTGAACTCCTCGAAGAGGGCTGTGATCGAACCCTTCTTTCCAAGAAGACGGACACGAGCCTCTTCAACTTCCTGCTCGGTCTTGCAGGTCAGGCCTGCAATTTCGGCCATGAGGGCCTCTATTCTTTCTTTCATATCGTTGATGTTTTATTTCTATCTCTATTCCTCTACAGGATATCCTATTGCTATGGCGCAGTATGGGCGGAGGCCATCCTTGATGCCGAGGAGGTTGCGGACGTAGTCCTCTGCCTTTGCTCCTTCAGGCTCAGCCTTGAGGCATGGGCGGCCGTTTATGTGCACCCAGCAGCTCACGAGGTCCA
>SUYV01000024.1:28657-33430 GCA_015060255.1 Bacteroidales bacterium
CAGTATGGGCGGAGGCCATCCTTGATGCCGAGGAGGTTGCGGACGTAGTCCTCTGCCTTTGCTCCTTCAGGCTCAGCCTTGAGGCATGGGCGGCCGTTTATGTGCACCCAGCAGCTCACGAGGTCCATGGCTGTCACTGCAAGCTGGATGAATGTCGCCGATATGGCGCAGTTGTCGACCCAGAGGTCGGTCTTGGTATCATCTCCGAGGACAACGATGGCGGCCTGCGCTCCGCTAAGGAGTGCCGAACCATAGTCTCTCATCTGGGAAAGGGCATCAAGGGTGTCCCTGTCCTCGATTATCATGAATGCGGAACTCTTGCTGTTCCTTGATGAAGGAGCGGTCTGAGCGACCTTGACGATTGCGTCAAGCACTTCCTTCTCTACAGGCCTGTCAGCATACTTCCTGACACTGTGCCTCTTTTCTATAACATCTAAAAAATCCATATTCTTTGTTTTAGATTGCCACGTCGCTTCGCTCCTCGCAATGACGTGAAAATTATTTGCCCTGAGCCTTTGCCTTGCGCTTCGCCCTAGCCTTCTGGGCTTTAGCCGCTCCCTGCTTCAGGTATGCGGCCCACTGCTCTTCTGTAAATATCCTCTTGTATGTCGCGTCGATCTGGTCAAGCCACTTGTCGCGCACATCCTGATACATCACCGTATTGCCTACCTTGGCATTTCTGAGCTGCTCGTACTCCGCCATCATTGCAGGAAAATCATGCTTGAGGGTAGAGTCCACATAGAACACCTGCCAGTCCTCCAGGTCAAGCACTCTCTGGAGCCTGTCGGCCTCCATTTCGGCCTGCTCGTATATGTCCGGCTGCTCCTGCTGCTGGGCGTATGCTGCGCCGCTGAACACAAATATCGCAAAAAGCGATAAGATAGCAGTCATAAGGCATGTATTCGATTTCATAACTAGCAAAAAATTTTATAGTTTTGCAAAGATAAACAAGTCACAAAATTAGTTAATTATAATAAAAGTACAAAATGAGACGACTTACAAAAGCCATCCTGTTTGCTTTAGCGACCTTCGGCGTGAGCCAGATGGACAGCCAGGCCTGCACAAATGTCCTTGTAACAAAGGGAGCCAGCATCGACGGTTCCAACATGATTTCATATGCAGCAGACTCGCATCAGCTCTACGGAGAGCTCTATTATGAGCCTGCAGGAGTATGGAGCGAAGGCGACATGCGCCGCATAGATGAATGGGACACAGGAAAGTTCCTCGGATACATCCCTCAGGTTGCCAGGACATACCAGAGAGTCGGCAACATGAACGAGCACCAGCTCATCATCGCCGAGACCACATACGGCGGACGCCCTGAGCTTGAGGACCCTAAGGGGATCATGGACTATGGCTCGCTCATTTATGTAGCTCTCGAGAGGGCGAAGACAGCACGCGAGGCCATCGCGGTTATCGTAGACCTCGCGAACACATATGGATACTATTCAAGCGGAGAGTCCTTCTCCATCGCTGACACCGAAGAAGTTTGGGTGATGGACCTCATCGGAAAGGGACCGGACAACAAGGGCATCGTATGGGTTGCCAGAAGGGTTCCTGACGGATACATATGCTCGCATGCCAACCAGGCACGCATCAGCACCTTCCCTCTCGACGATCCGGAGAACTGCATGTATGCCCCTGACGTGATCACATTCGCACGCGAGAAGGGATACTTCAACGGCGCTGACAAGGATTTCAGCTTCTGCGACGCATACGCACCGCTCGATTTCAGCGGAATGCGTGGCTGCGAGGCTCGCGCCTGGGCTGCGTTCAACATCCTCTGCGACGGCAAGTTCACCTTCGAGGACGAGAACGGCAACGTCGTGACCAAGGATGCATATGACTACATCGACTACGCCATGGGATGGGACAAGAGCAAGAGGTTCCCTCTCTTCGTGAAGCCTTCACGCAAGATCAGCGTAAAGGACGTGGCTGATGTGATGCGTGACCATTACGAGGGTACTCCAATGGACATGACCGTAGACATCGGAGCAGGCGGAAACGCCCTTCCATACCGCTGGAGACCTATGGGCTTCGAGCACGATGACAAGGAATATGTCAACGAGAGAGCAATCGCCACCCAGCAGACAGGATTCTGGTTCGTGGGACAGTCACGCGGATGGCTGCCTGACGAAATCGGAGGCATCAACTGGTTCGGATGCGACGATGCCGCGACATCATACCTTACCCCTATATACACATCTACCCGCGAGGTTCCAGAAAGTTTCCGCGTAGGAAACGGCAACATGATCACATACTCTCCTACATCCGCTTTCTGGATGACAAACCGCGTCGCAAACGCATGCTACAAGGCATACAACATCATGTTCCCTACCGTAGATGCTGCCATCGATGCATGGGAGGCGGAGATGGTCGAGGCTGTTGCCAAGGCTGACGAGGAAGCGCTTGCAATTTATAAGGAAGCGGACAAGAAGCCTCGCAAGCAGATCCGCCGCAACGACAAGTGCCGCAAGGTGGTGGACCCATATACAGGTGTACGCGAATATCTGACAAAGTTCTCTGTTGACAATGCACAGAGGATATTCAATAAATGGGTAGAACTCGAGCAACTTCTTCTGGTGAAGTATATCGACGGCAATGTGAAGGCACAGAATGAGGACGGAAGCTTCGTGACTAACGAGCATACGGACTGCATTCCGGCAAAGATAACCCAGCCAGGCTATACCGACAAGTGGAAAGAGGCTGTAGCAAAGGACCATGGATCAGTAATTGAAGTGAAATAATCATAGTCATGTCAAAAAAATCAACAATCATCTCAAACTGGCCTAAGTACCTCCTCCAGTGGGGAGTGCTTATCGCCCTTGTAGTGTTCATCACAGGCCTCATCCCTTCGGAAGAAGCTGTAGACCCTGAAGCATATTGCCCTATGGGCGGTCTTCAGGCACTTGCGACATACCTGGCGAACAACAGCCTGCCTTGCAGCATGTCGTCGCTCCAGGTGATGATGGGCATCGCCCTGCTGGCAGCCGTCGTGCTGTTCAGCAAGCTTTTCTGCGCATATATCTGTCCTCTGGGCACTGTGCAGGACCTCATCAGCAAGGCTCGCAACGCAATGCACATCAAGTCGATAAAGGTCCGCAACGGATCCATCCTCGACAAGGTGCTCCGCATCGTGAAATATGCTCTGCTTTTCTGGATTTTCTACATGACTGTGGAGGCCAGCGAACTTTTCTGCAAGAACATCGACCCATATTATGCAATCGCGACAGGATTCAAGGGCGAGATCACCCTCTGGATGTCCATCGTATCGATCTGTATTGTGGTTCTTGGCAGCTTCATCATCGACATGTTCTGGTGCCGTTACCTCTGTCCGCTCGGAGCGATTTCCAACACGATGAAGTTCTGGCTGTGGATCGGCGTGCTTTTCGGAGCATACTATGTCGCTGACGTTCTCGGAGCGAACATCCCTTGGGCAGTGCTTCTCGGAGGATTCTGCATCGCAGGATACCTGCTCGAGATTCTTCATGCAAGACCTAAGCTTCAGGTGCTGAAGGTTCAGAAGAACATGGCAACCTGCAACAATTGCGGTCTCTGCGCAAAGAAATGTCCATACCATATAGACATAAAGTCATTCCGTAACGGAACCGTTGACTCTGTAGACTGTACTCTCTGCGGCGAGTGTGTGGCTGTCTGCAACACCGGAGCTCTGCAGGTGGGCATCGGAAGCGGCAAGAGGATGAAGGGCGGATTCTGGAGCTTCGTCCCTGCAATCCTGACCGTCGTTCTCGTGGCGTTCGGCATGTGGGCCGGCGGCAGGTTCGAGCTGCCTACAATCGACATGAAATGGGGAATCGAGGTCATGGGACCTGACAGCACCATGGTGAAGGCTGTGGACGAGAGCACACTGGAGACCGTTTCTGTAGAGGGACTCCGCTCTGTGAAGTGCTACGGAAGTTCTATGGCGTTCAAGGCAAAACTGGAGAAGATCCAGGGTGTTCATGGAGTGAAGGTGTTCGTGAAGAGACATACTGCCGACATCCTCTACAATCCTGCTGTGACCGATCCTGACAAGATCCAGGAGGCGATATATGTTCCGTCGAAGTTCAGGATCCAGACTCCGGACCCTGCAGAGTGCGACTCGCTCAAGGTGGTGACCATCCGCACCGAGGGAATGTATGACAAGCTCGACATCAACTATCTCGGCATGCAGTTCAGACTCACCGGCAAGAAGCTTTATGGCATCGAGACCGAGTTCGCATGTCCACTCATAGTACGCGTCTATATGGATCCGTCAGAGGATGTGGACGAGGAGTGGTTCGAGGAAATGGTTGAGATGGAGACTCTCGAGATGCCTGTTCATGGCGGCGGCACCAAGGTCATCGAAGTGGACTATGAGTTCGTTGAGATGGAGGATGAGGTGGCATATATTTCTACCGCAGATTTCATCAGAAAGATGTTCTCGCCTTTCAGGGTGCAGTGGAAGAGCCGCATCGAGGCGGCTGAGGGCAAGCAGCAGTATGTATATGAGATAGTGGACAAGAACTACGAGAAGCCTATCATTCTGCGCAACATGCCGTTCCTGAGCAACCATCTGTCGACTCATGAGGGCGTGATCGGAGTGTATCTGGACCTCAACAAGGATCTGCAGCCGGCAATCCAGATCAGGTTTGCGGAGCCGATGACGGCTGATAAGCTCTGGGAACTCATGACCATGGAGACATGGACTATTACATACAAGAAGGACGACGTGCGCCAGGAGCCGGCAAAACTCAGCTTCAAGGCTCAGGGCAGCACCTATGAATATACTGA
>SUYV01000024.1:33530-36598 GCA_015060255.1 Bacteroidales bacterium
AAGTATGAATATCAAGAAGTTTCTGATTTTGGTCTGTGTTTTTGCGGGTGGAATTTCCGCGAAGGCAGATGAGGGAATGTGGATGATCAATGCCATCGATGCTGCTCTGGAGAAGAAGATGCAGGAGAGAGGGTTGGAACTTTCCGCGGGCGAGATATATAATGCCGACGCTCCCGGAGCCTGTGTTTCTGACGCCGTGGTCTCCATGGCTTTCGGATGTACGGGAAGCATCATTTCCGATGAGGGACTTCTGATAACCAACCACCACTGCGCATACAGCGACATCCACGCCCTGAGCACCCCCGAGCACAACTATCTCGAGGAGGGTTTCTGGGCATTCCGCGCCGACGAAGAGGTAAACATAAAGGACAAGACCGTCTACTTCCTCAAAAGGGTGATTGATGTCACAGAGGAAGTGGAAAAGGTGAAAGCCGAGTATGAGGCGGCCGGCAAGCCTGCCGGAAGCAGGAAGCTGAGCTTCGTGATGGAAAGCAAATACAGGAACGAAACAGGCCTGGAGCCATGGCTCGCCATCATGTGGGGAGGATCCAAGTATTACATGGCCCTCTATGAGGTATATAGTGATGTCCGCCTCGTGGCTGCGCCTCCGGTGTCATCCGCTGCCTTCGGCGGCGATATCGACAACTGGGAGTGGCCGCAGCACAAGTGCGACTTCGCGATGTATCGCGTCTACACTGCTCCTGACGGATCTCCTGCCACATATTCAAAGGACAATGTTCCTATGAAACCGAAGGCTAAGCTGAACATATCTCTTGACGGATACAAGGAAGGAGACTTCACCATGGTCATTGGATACCCCGGCAGGACCAACCGTTACAGCAGTTCGTTCGAGGTTGACTTCAATGAATCGGTAAAGCTTCCTATAAGCAACGGCATCCGCGGCGAGCAGATGTCCATCATCAAGAAATGGATGGACGCGGACCCTCAGATCCGTCTGAAATATGCAGACTACTTCTTCAGCCTCAGCAATGTGCAGGAACTATATAGCGGAGAGGTCGAGTGCTGCAAGAGATTTGACGTCGTATGCAGGAAGCAGGAACTTGAGAAGGAACTGCAGGAGTGGATCATGGCTTCACCTGAGCGTGTGGAGAAATGGGGCGATCTGCTTGCACACCTTGAAAGGAATTACAAGGCCATAGCACCTGCTGAAGCCAATGCCGCATATTTCAGGGAGACACTCATCCGAGGCACCCGCCTGAGCACCATCATCAGGCGCGCATCCAATCCTCGGAATCAGCAGGGAACAGGTCCGAAGATGCTTGAGGCATATGAGGAGCTGGACCTCAGGGTTGAGCGAGAGCTTATGGAATACGCTCTGGAGACATACGTCAACAACATAGATCCGAAGTATTTCACTCCTTGGCAGAGTGAGATCCTCGCCATGTTTGCTAAGGACGGGGAATATGACACCAAGGCGTTGTCTGACAGTCTATGGAACGCAAGTCTGTTCACAAATGATGAAGGCATACGCAGACTTGGCGAGAGGGATGTCGAGTTTTCGGATATAGTTGAAGACCCGCTTGCCAAATTCATCCTGGACATCAAGGTGACAGCCTTCAACGGTGACAAGCAGAAAGCAGAGGGAGAGATCAGCACTATCGTTCTTGACAGGGAGTTCACCCACGCTCTCTATCAGATGCGTCTGGACAAGAGCCAGCCGCAGTATCCTGACGCCAACTCTACAATGCGAATCACATACGGAACAGTAGGCCACCTTGAGCCGCGTGACGGCGTCATCTGCGACTGGAAGACCACACCTGCAGGAATACTTGAGAAGTACAGCCCGACAGACTATGACTTCCACCTCAACGACAGGCAGTATCTGCTCTATCGTTCGGCAGACTGGGGCAGATGGGGCTTCGGTCCGGACAACAGTCTGATGTATGTGAACTTCCTTACTGACAATGACATCACAGGAGGAAACTCAGGAAGTCCTGTGATGAACTCCAAAGGAGAGCTGATTGGCCTCGCATTCGACGGCAACAAGGAGTCGCTAACAAGCGATGTATACTGCACGCCAGGCTACAACAAGTGCATATGCGTGGACATCCGCTTCATCCTCTGGACCATAGACCGCTATGCCGGCCTCACCCGCATCATCGAAGAAATCGGATTCTAGCCGATGACGATCAGCTGAACTTCGCAGCCCCAGAAGGCAGATGGGGTGCATGGTTCCTGAGTACCGTCTTTCCGGATCAGACAGACACTTTTCACTGTGATTGTGAAGAGTGTCGAATTCATGTATTGAAGGGTGATCCTGTTGGCTTTGGCACCCAGTTGCGAGGCATCGAACATGACTGTCGTCGTCGAATCTGAGACTTTCTGATGCTGCTCCTTCCCTTCTGATTCTCCATATATCTTTACATCCAGCAATCCTGCAGAAGGGGTCTGGTCAAGCTCGAATGTGATTCCCTTATATTGACTCAGGTCTGTTGAAGATTCTGTCAGATTCAGTTCTGACCAAAGGTCTCTGTATGTCACTTGATAATCAAGGTTGTAATCTTCAATAACAGGGATTACAGGCGTGAACCCATCGCCATGGTAGCCTTTGACTATGGCTTCTGCCAGCTCCGGGGAGTTGAAGCATGGAATAGACCTGTACATCCCGTCTGACAGGTTCATCCAATGGAATGTACCTATGCCGCGACGCTTGCATTCACCTGCGAACCATCTGGCATAATGGCAGTAGTTTTCCAGCGTGGGATTCTCGCTGAATGTTCCCCACTCTCCCACTATGACAGGACCGCCTTGCGAGACGAGATATGTCTCGAGGTCGTCAAGCATCTGTGTGACTTCTCTCTCCATTGCCGTGAGATCGTCAATCATTGGATATGAATGTACCTGGAACAATATGTGGTCCTTGACCTTGTCTACAGGCATCTTCATGTTCTTGAGAGGATCCTGAAGGTGCGGATTCCAATCACCTGCACCATTGCAGGCGCCATATGTATTCACAACGAGATTCCTGACAGCATTGTTGCCTCCGGTAGCACGCACCACGTCGATAAAGCTCTGTGCATAGTCGTTTATCGCCTGGTATGCCCCAG
>SUYV01000025.1 GCA_015060255.1 Bacteroidales bacterium
TGCGATAGTCGCGCTTGGTGTTGGCATCCGCAAGAGTACTCTTGGCAGCGTGCTTACCAAATCCAAGGTGATAGGCTTTGGATGCGTGAGCCTGGGTTGCCAGGACAACATCACGAAGACTTTCACGGTTGGATAGCTGACCGAACATCAGGACTGCAAGCTGGTTCCAGCAGGTAAACTGCTTGACATAACGATTCCCATCGTATTTGTTTGCAAGTCTGAGGAATACATCCTTATCGATGAAGTCTAAAAGCTGCGCGAACACGTATTTTCCTTTATGCATATGCCATTCTACGTTAGTCTGGCAAAGATAATTTCAAATCGGCGCGCGCCAAAAATCTCTGTAACTACCTAACTTTCAATATTTTCAAAGAACTTTTATAAATTTTTACCGGACACTAATGTGGTTAATTGTTCATTCAACATAAAAGTCTCTACGGTACTTGTATTCTGCCCTTAGCTTTTCGAACTTGTGCGGCTCCATGCGAAGCCTGAAATCATCCGTGAATATAGGATAATTATACTGGAACACAGCCGCTATCTCGCCATGATTCTTACCCTTGAGGTCCAGTAGCACAGGTTCGTGTGATGAATCAACATCCTGAGGCTTGAAGTCGTGTAGTTCTGGAATGCCGAAGAACCTTGCAACCGCCTGCACCGCCATAGTCGTCGCATTCTGCTTTCCAAGCAGCGAGTATCCTGCTATGTGAGGTGTAGCGATGTCGGCTATCTCAAGCAGTTCCTCATTGATGTCAGGCTCATTGCACCATGTATCTATAACCACAGCGCCAAGCTTTGGTGCAGCAGCTATAAGCGCCTGTTCATCAATCACTTCACCGCGAGCTGCATTTATGAATATAGCACCTGGCTTCATCAGCGCGAAGAAGGTCGCATCTGCCATTCCTCTTGTAGTTTCATCCAACGGGACGTGCATCGTGACGATGTCTGAGTTTTCCAGCAGATATTCCAGAGAACAGAACTTCTCAGGGCCTTCTACGGCCGCTCTCGGCGGATCACAAAGAAGCACGTTGAAACCCAGATACCTGGCCATAGCCTCGACCTTGCTGCCGACATGGCCGACACCTACGATACCGAAATTGCAATCATCTATCTTGATGCCCTTACGGGCTGACACTCCGTATAAAGCAGAGAACACATACTGCATGACAGCTCCCGAATTGCATCCGGCGGCATTTTCTACCCTGATGCCTTTATTCCGACAAAAGTCAAGGTCAATATGGTCCATACCTATTGTAGCCGTGGCTATCATACGGACTGATGTACCCTCCAACAGATTGCCGTCACATCTTGTCCTGGTCCTCGTCATAAGGACGTCGGCATCTGAAAGATCTTCTTTCGTAATCTGATCTCCTTTCAGATATATCACATCTGCATAAGGCTCGAAGACACCTTCGAGGAACGGAATATCTCTGTCTGCTACTATCTTCATAATCGACTGTTATCTCAGCACCAACGTCTTTATGCAAGAACCTTGCTGCCAATCCCATATAAACATATCATCATTTCTCAGCACCTCGTTCATCTGACCGACAATAGCCTCCCTCTGGAAATAAAGCTGGTTTCTGACAACTGATGAAGAAATCGTACAATATAGAACGCCTTTATCAAAATTTACGGAAAGAGTATATCCTGATGCACCGGTAACCTCGTTCCATACCTGAACAAGACGTTGACGATTCATCCCCTTATCCAGACGCATCTCCTTGATGAACTGTTTCACAAGTTCATCCATACCGACCGCCTCCTGGCGACGCATCCTGTTTGTTCTGCTGTCGTATGCCATAAGGTCAGATTCTTGTGAACGTTCCGCCTACTGTATCAAAATATGCCCTGTCCTGAGTAAGGCCATCAACAATTCCGGCCATCCTGACCTTGTTGCTGTCAGTGATGAATATCTGGCCGAAATCACTTCCGGAAACCATCTGAAGAAGATTTGAGATGCGCCCCATGTCAAGTTTGTCGAACACGTCATCCAGAAGAAGAAGCGGCGCAAAGCCATAGTTCTTCTTCATTATTTCATATTGGGCGAATTTCAAGGAAACAAGGAATGACTTCTGCTGTCCCTGCGAGCCATGACGTCTTAACGGATGACCATTCATTGTAAATATGAAATCATCACGCTGAAGTCCGGAAGTAGTATATTTCAATATCCTGTCTTTCTCAAAGGAAGCAGCCAGAAGCTGATCCAATGGAGCCTTTGACAATTCGGAATCATACCGGATATCCACCTCTTCCGTACCTCCGGAAACAGCCTTGTAATATTCCGAGACGACAGGCTTCAGATCTTCCACAAACATTTTTCTCGCGTTATGGACCGGTTCTGCAAGAGAAGCCATCTTCATATCAATGACCTCCAGAAGGGAACGGTCTGGAGACATATCCTTAAGCATCCTGTTCCTCTGCTGAAGAAGCCTGTTATATTGCTGGAGAGAAGTCAGATATTCCCTGTCCATCTGTGAAAGCACGGAATTCACAAAGCGTCTGCGTTCCTCACCTGATTCGCTGACCATCGAGATATCCGAAGGAGAGACAAGGACAACAGGAAGAACTCCTACATGCTCCGAAACCTTCTGGTAGGCCTTCTCGTCACGCTTGAGCTTCTTGTCACCCTTTGTAGTCATCCTGAGAGAGAAGCGGCTTGACAGACCATTCTCCATACGATATGAACCGGAAAGCGAGAACTCTTCCGCTCCGTATCGGAAAGTAAACCTGTCAGATGATGCAAAGGCACTCTTGGTCATCGAAAGATAATAGATTGCATCCAGAAGATTGGTCTTTCCTTCTCCATTGTTTCCACTGATGCAGTTGATGTTCGGAGAGAATTCCAGCTCCTGGAGTTCGATGTTCCTGAAATCTGAAATGACTATTTTCTCTAAAACAGGCATAATAGTTAGTATATCTCTGCAAATATAACAAAAATTCAGGCCAATGTATGTTCAAGCAGTATCTTGAGGCCCATCAATATGAGAATGATGCCTCCGGCAAATTCTGCCTTGGACTTGTATCTGCAGCCGAAGAACTTGCCCAGGTATACTCCAGCAGCAGAAAAGGCTCCGGTAACGAGACCGATCAGCAGGACTGCACTCCATATGTCCACACGCAGGAAAGCCAACGACACACCGATTGCCAACGCATCTATGCTGGTAGCCACAGCCAAAGGGAACATAGCCTTGATTGAGAAATCAGGACTATATTCGCACTCATCATCATAGAAGGACTCCTTGATCATGTTTCCTCCTATGATGCCCAGCAGAATGAATGCGATCCAATGGTCGACTGACGACACGAAATCTGCAAAGCTGACTCCCAGAAAATAGCCGATCAGTGGCATCAGGGCCTGGAATCCTCCGAACCAGAGAGCTGTCAGTGCGGCGTGCTTCGGCTGAAGGGTCCTGACCGACAAGCCCTTGCATATCGACACAGCAAAGGCGTCCATCGACACTCCGACTGCTATTATGAGAATCTCGGCTATATGCATTCCGCAACCAGTTAAAAGTCAATATCCAGTCTACCGACCTGCAATCCCCACTTCCAGTCTGTGACGACGACAACATCTTCGCCGTCAACATTCTTGAAGACTTTCTTGTCCTTGAGCTTCGTATGCGAATGTCCTCCGACAATCACATCCACGTTTCTTGTCACAGCAACAAGTTCCCTGTCAGTATAAGGTTCTCCCTCGTATCCAAGATGCGAGAGAACGACAACCAGGTCGCAGTCCTTCTCATCCTTGAGGTATACCGCATATTCATCAACGACCTTGTCCGGTGCAATGAAAGTGATCTGTGAAGCAATGCTTGCATCAACAACATCCATCAGATCCGGAAGAAGTCCTATGATTCCTATCTTCCTGCCGGCCTTCCTCACTATGGTGTATGGCTTTACGAGCTTTTCAAGCGGAGTGCCTGTGAAATCATAGTTTGCGCACACTGGTACCGCCTTAAGGCTCTTCAGCCTCCTGGCAAGCTCTTCCATGCCATTGTCAAACTCATGATTTCCGAGAGCGACAGCGTCATATCCCATGGCATTGAGAAGCGAGATCTCCATATCCCCGCCAAGCTCGGTAAAGTATGATGTACCCTGGCTGAAATCTCCTGCATGGACCAGCAGCACATTCTTCTTTCCGACTTCCGAGCGGACTTCATCTATATATGCAGCCTGCTCTATCGCTCCGCCTTTGCCGGCATGCTTGCCGGAACGCTCGGGATCCACATGGCTGTGAGTATCATTCATATGCAGGATGACAAGATCCTGCGCCTGCGCAGCAGTGAATGCCGCGAGAGCGGCCATTGTCAACAATAATCTTCTCATAATCATCATCTTATCACTACTCGTCCATCCTTATGATACACAATCGGCCTGCCGGCCTTTGTCTCTGCATGAATATACTCAAGAACAGCATCAATGATGTCACAGTCCTTAAAGTCAGTGACAGATAGTGCACCTCTGCCTATGGCCAGGCCGTCACCTCCTTCCATAAGGAACGAGATTGTGGCAACGCCATATACCTTCTCATCATCGAGAGGTTCGCCATCTATCTCTACAGACACAAGCTTTCCGTCCTGAGCAACCACCCTGACTCCGCCAAGCACCTGGAACTTGCCGGCAGACATGTCCTCCAGCCATCCTCTGATGACACTTCCCTTATGCTCGACATATACGAGGCTGTTCTTGAAAGGGAACATCGAGAGCATGTCATCCAGAAGGACATCACCTTTCGGCATGTCCACTCTGATGCCGCCGAAGTTGGTCACACCCATGTGGACCTTCTTGCCTGAAAGTTCCTGCACCTTACGCATGATGATGTCAACATACATGTTGGACAATTCGCTTTCAGGATAGTCCTTGTCCATCGCTTCAGGAGAGTATGCGATCACATCCTTCACACGCGCCATCGCCGGCTGCGCTGCAAGGACTGCCCTGGCAGCCTTTGCAGCCGCGCTGCGGCGACCGTGCACCGTGCCGTTGGGCGCATAGTACTTCCCTCCTTTGAGATATCCTATGGATTCCCTGACATTGTCTTTCGACGGAGTGGTGCATCCAGTCCTCTCACCGACAACAGGAACTGCCGTCCAGGTATATTCCTGGGCGGCGGCAGCCAGCGTCATGAAAAGGAAGACGGATATTGCTATGAATCTGTTCTTCATATGATTATTTCTGCTTGAGCCATTTCCAGAGATCCTTGAATGTGGTCTTCTTGCCGAACATAAGGATTCCGATCTTATATATCTTCGCTGAAGCCCATCCGCATGCCGCGAATGTAGCAAGAAGCAGCACGATCGACAGGACAAGCTCCCACATCGGCACACCGAACGGTATGCGGGCGAGCATCACGATCGGAGATGTGAAAGGAATCATCGATCCCCACCATACGATCGGACTGTCAGGAGCATTGAATGCATAGATAGCTATGAAGAATGCCAGAAGAAGCGGCACTGTCACAGGCATCTGAAGCTGGTTTGTGTCCGCCTCGTTCTCCACAGCAGATCCGATCGCTGCAAAGAATGAAGCATAGAGCAGATATCCCAGAGCGAAATAGATGATGAAAGCAAGAATCATCTGCACCCAGTCGATATCCTTCAGAGTGCTGAGAACTGCTCCCATGCCTTCCTCTTCGGCCATTGTCTCGGTCATTTCGGTCATATCCACACCGCCCATCTGCATCTGGGCCATCTCCATCATCTGCTCGGTCTGTGCAGGATCGCCCATGAGAGAGTCAAATCCTACGAATGCCGAGAAGCCTCCGACAAGCACGAGAGTGAGGATAATCCACAGGAAGAACTGAGTCAGAGCGACGCATGCAACTCCTATGATCTTGCCGAACATCAGCTCAGTCGCCTTCACTGACGACACGAGAACCTCGACCACGCGGCTCGACTTCTCCTCGATGACGCTCTGCATCACCATTCCCGAGAACATCGCGATGAACATGTAGATGATTATAGATAGGAGCATGGAGATGATCATATACACTTCAGAGGAAGTGATCTTCTCCTCGCCCGACTCGTCAAGAGTGTAAGTAGACATGGAGATGTCAGACTTCACATCTTCCATTATCTGCTTGAGGTCACCGATCTCGTACAGAGCAAGACGATAGTCCTCGACTGCGTCATTGACCTTCGACTGCACGCCTTCCTTCAGTTCCATGCTGAGCGGCTTGGCAGAATATGAAGCCACTGTGACGCTGCGCTGGACGCTGTCAAGCGGTGATACCACTACAAGGGCGTCAAGGCCAAGCTCATCGAAACGCAGTTTCATGCTGTCCACAGGCTCTGTCGAATAGTCCTCATAGTCAACAGCATCAGTGTCAACGAGATATGGCATGACGATGCCGGACTGGTCTACGACCGCTACCTTCTTGTCTGTATCCTTGGCCATGAACATGATGACACTCGGAAGTATGCACATCGCCGCAAAGAGCACAGGCACAAGGAAAGTGGTGAGAAGGAATGACTTCTTCTTTACGCGGGTCAGATATTCGCGCGATATGATGATATTTATGTTTCTCAGTTTCATAGCCTACTCCTCCTCTGTTACAAGTTTGATGAATATGTCGTTCATTCTCGGAACAAGTTCCTTGAACGAATTGACTGTAAGCCCCTGCGCAATGACTGCCTCAAGCACCTGATTGCCTGTAACGCCATCCTCGAGAGCCAGGACTGCCGTATGCCTTCCTGAATCATCCTGATCAGACAGGGTCCTGAAGACACCTTCCACCGATGCCACAGCCTGCTTTGCAGTGTATATGAGCTCGACATTGTTGTTTCCATATTTGTGACGGATCTCGTCCACACCTCCTGTGATCACGACATGAGACTTGTTGATCAGCGCGATGTTGTCGCAAAGCTCCTCGACAGACTCCATGTTGTGAGTAGAAAGAATGATGGTTGCGCCCTCTGCCTTCAGACGGAGAATCTCCTCACGTATGATCTGCGCATTGACAGGGTCAAAGCCTGAGAACGGCTCGTCAAGGATAAGCAGAGATGGCTTGTGCACCACTGTGGTGATGAACTGAACCTTCTGGGCCATACCCTTCGAAAGTTCCTCGACCTTCTTGTTCCACCAGCTCTCGATGCCGAATCTCACGAACCATTTCTTGAGCTCGGCCATCGCATCACGGTAGCTCATGCCCTTGAGCTGGGCGAAATACATCGCCTGCTCTCCTACCTTCATCTTGCGATAAAGTCCGCGCTCTTCCGGCAGATAACCTATCTTCTCGACATCGTCCTGGGTTATAGGACGGCCTTCAAAACTTACTGTTCCTGAATTAGGAATCGTGATGCGGTTGATTATTCGGATAAGGGTGGTCTTGCCGGCTCCGTTAGGGCCGAGCAGACCGAAGATCTTTCCTTTGGGGATCTCAACCGTCACATTGTCAAGAGCCACTTTCTCACCGAAGCTCTTGCTTACATTCTTGCATTCGATTATTCCCATATGTTTGTTTTATAAGTTCAACAGTTTGGCAGTGAGTTCGACCATCAGCTGGGCATCGGTCGCTTCGCCGACATCTCCGCCCTTGCCTTTATAGTCATATTCCTTCAAAAGCGCAATTGCCGCCATACATTTCTTGACAGGATAATTTCTCACAGCCATATCATACTCTGAGAAGAAAAACGGATTCACTCCCAGCACCTTGGCCTTCTTATCATTTCCCGGACGGGGATCCGACATAAGCAAGGCTCCATACTTCAGAATCCTGTAGAAATGTGTATATAATGCACTCACAGCCATCGGCATAGCAAATTTTGCAGCAGAACCGATATATGCAGCAATTCTGAGCGCCTTTGCAGAATTCTTCATGGACAGTTCCTTGGTAAGCTCGAAGATGCTGAACTGTCTGCTGATTCCGACATTCTTCTCTATATCAGACGCAGTTACCTGAGTGGTACCTTCAGGAAGGTTCTTCAACATCTTCTCTGTCTCTATGGCAATCTTGTTAAGGTCCGTACCTGCATGCTCAGCAAGAAGAGCGGCCGCATCCGGAGCTATCTGGAGCCCTTTCGACTGATAGTACATAGGGATCCACTTCGGCATATCATAATCCCTCAACGCCTGAGAGTCGACAACCACACCCATCTTCGAGACAGTCTTGTAAAGAGACTTGCGCTTGTCAGCGCTCGCCCCATGCATGGCAATCACAAGGACAGTAGACTCAAGCGGAGCCTGACAGTATACAGCCAGTTCCTCAAGCCCCTTCATCATCTGCGCCTCCTTCACGACCACCAGCTGGCGTTCTGCGAACATAGGATATCTTCTCGCAGCCGTGATGACTGCATCAGCATTCACATCGGCTCCATAGCAGACTGTCTGGTTGAAGTCCTTCTCGCTCTCGTCGAGGCAATGATCGAGTATCGCATCGCACACCATATCAACATAATAAGGCTCATCGCCCATCAGCAGATACACCGGTTTGAAGACACCGTTGCGGGCATCTTTCACAATCTCCCTGCACAGAGAGTCAGTTTCTACAAATCCTTTTGCCATAATCATACAAATATAGTAAGATTTCTCGACTACAGAGGGAAATAATATAAAAAAAGCAGCGTCCCCGACGCTGCTTTTGAAGATTTATTCTGCTCTTCTTTCTTTGACTTTTACCAGTTTCTCCTTGAGGATGTCTGCGCAGTCTACTACTGCGTCTTCGAAAGTCTTTGCATTCTTCTCCACCACGATAGTGCTTCCCGGAATGCTCACCTGGACTTTCACATTCTTGTTTTCATGTTCTGGAAGCAATGAAAGCGCCACATCAACCGATGTTACCGCATCATAGAATTTCTCAAGTCTAGAGAATTTCTTTTCTACAAAGTCCAACAGTTTCTGATCCGCATTGAACTTGATCGACTGCACTCTAATCTCCATGTTTACCTCCGTTTTTTGCCCTTGGATGGGCTAGTTCATAAATATTCTTGAGTCGGGCAAAGGTGTTATGGGTATAGACCTGTGTCGTAGCCAAGGAAGAATGTCCCAGCAACTCTTTGATGGAGTTGAGATCGGCGTCACCGTTCATCAGTTCCGTGGCGAGAGTATGTCTGAGAACATGAGGAGACTTTCTGGCAGTCATATCCTTACGACCTCCCAATTCGCTCTTGACAGCCCTGTCCACATAGACCGGATACAGACGACGCCCGGAATAAGTGACAAGCAATGGCTCTTTCAAAGATCTCATCCCTCCCATCAATGCCTCAACTGCTTTCAAATATAATAAAATTTCTTCACATAGTGAAGGCATAAGCGGAATTTCTCGCATTTTTTTACCTTTTCCTACCACAATAACAATTTTGCGGCCGAAATCCACATCTCCGATATTCAATCCGATCAATTCAGAACGACGGATTCCCATAGAGTAAAGGCATAGAACTACAAGTCTTGAAAGGCGTCTTTCATATATATCCTTGGCCGAAGCACAATCAGGATTCTCACAGAAAGCATCAAGATATTCTTGTGATGCATAGCACTGTGTTTCCTCGAAATATTTCTCGAGAGCCTCATTCCTGAAGAAGTCGGGAAGCCTCTTCTCCACCTTAGGCTTAGGCACAAGACGCACCGGATTTGATTGAATCACGCCTTCCTTGACAAGGAATCTACAGAAACCGCTGAGCACGGATAAGTGCAGACTGACTGTCTTTGGCACCATCTTCTGATCATCCAGCAGATTCACCTCATATTGTCTAAGGAAGGGAACCGTCAATGAATCGACAATATCCTCATCACTGACATCATCTGTTCCGAAAGTGACGGCAAGGAAATGTCTGAGCACATCTTCATATATGCACACGGTCCTTTCGGAATATCTCTTGACACTCCTTATGTTCTGAAGATATCTTTCGATGATTCCCATCACTTGACAGGATAAAGTCCCATTTCTGCCGCCTTCTGGCGCATGAACACATCTGCCGCTTCGAACGAGTTCTCGATCACACCATCCAGAATGGCATTCTTGACCATTTCCTTCAACATGCCGATCGTATTGCATGGCTCTATTCCGAACAGATCCATCACATAATCACCGGTGATCGGATTCTTGAAATTCCTGATGGCATCCTTCGCCTCAACCTCAACAAGTTTCGCCTTCACAAGTTCAAAATTGGCATGAAGCCTTGCCACCTTGCGGGGATTCTTCGACGTGATGTCCGCATTGCAGAGGAGCATAAGGTCATCTATGTCATTGCCTGCGTCGAAAAGGAGTCTGCGGACTGCAGAGTCCGTAACCTCATCGGTCACCAATGCTATAGGTCTGAGATGAAGGCTTACCAGTTTCTGGACATACTTCATCTTTTCGTTCAACGGCATCTTCAGACCTTGGAAGATCTTCGGGATCCAACGTGCTCCGACGACTTCATGACCATGGAAGGTCCATCCCAGAGCAGGATCATATCTCTTTGTAGCAGGCTTCGCTATATCATGCAGAAGCGCCGCCCAGCGTAACCACACGTTCGGCTCCGTACGAACCCTTTCCACCTCAACACCATCCTCAAACACAAAATCCTTCAGACGTCCTGCTGCAATCGCATCAATTTCATATGCTGCAACATTGTCAAGGACTTCCAGAGTATGTGAGAAGTTCTCCTTATGCCCTTTACCTTCTACAGTTTCTACACCTTTGAGCTTTGAGAGCTGTGGCATTATATAGTCGAGAAGACCGGTCTCATCAAGAAGACGGAAACCGATGGAAGGCTTAGGAGTGACCAGAATCTTGTTGAGTTCTTCCACGATTCTTTCCTTTGAAAGGATTTCCATACGTTCCCTGTTCCGCCTGATTGACTCAAGTGACTCCGGAACTATCGAGAACACCTGCTCTGAGGTAGTGAGCTTCGTTGCAAACCTTATCGCCCTGACCATACGGAGCGGGTCGTCGCTATAAGTGGTGTCAGGATCGAGTGGTGTGCGTATGATGCCTGCCGCAAGATCCCTGATGCCGCCGAAAGGGTCTACCAAAGCACCGAAATCATCTTTCTGGAGACTGAACGCCATGGCATTTATAGTAAAGTCTCTCCTGAGCTGATCGTCTTCCAACGTACCGTCCTCAACTATCGGCTTACGCGAGTCCCTCCTGTACGACTCCTTGCGGGCTCCTACAAACTCAACTTCGATGCCCTTGAAACGAAGCATCGCTGTACCGAAGTTACGGAACACTGAAACATGGCTGCGGACTCTCTGTCCTACTGCCTCTGCCAGTTCGATACCGCTGCCTTCGACAACGATATCTATATCCTTGCTCGGGCGCCCGAGAAAGCAATCGCGCACATAGCCACCGATTACAAACGCACGTACGCCCAGAGAAGCTGCGACATCTGAAACGATGCCGAATATCTCGTGGTCCAGAAATCCCTGTGTAATAGTCACTGACATTATCCTAACATTTCATTATAATCCGGCACATCGCTTATGAAAGAATATCCGTTTCCCTCTTTCCTGCATATGAATGTCCTGGTACCGTTGGTTATGATCATATACTTTACATTCAGAACCATATTATAGCGCACGGCCTGATCGAGAACATCCTGATCGATCACGACTTCAGGCCTCTTGCATTCTACCACAGCAAGCGGCAGAGCCTTGCGGTCATATATGATTATATCAGCCCTGAACTGTTTCTCCCCGAGTCTGAACCCTACTTCGCTCATCATCATATGCATAGGTACCTTCATCGGTCCTGCAAGTACGCCGATACACCACTGACGCACGCGCTCCTCGGGAGTAAGCGCAACCTCCTTCTTTCTCAAAGGGTCCCATATGAGTTCCTTGTCATGCATATCAACTTGCAAATATAGTCAAAATAATTCTTAGATTTGCAGCCGGAAAATGTACTTATATGAGACTCATCTACGAAGACGACTGGCTTATCGTAGTTGACAAGCCATCCGGACTGCTCTCAATGTCAACGGGAAGACAGGGAGAGGTGACGGCATATTCAATGCTGAGAGGATATGTGAAGGGCGACAGGATATTCATAGTTCACCGCCTTGACAGGGACACATCCGGAGTTCTTGTCTATGCCAAGGACGAAGAAACCAAGCTTGCATTACAGGAAAACTGGAACGAAGCCGTCGTCGAAAGAAAATATGTCGCCGTTCTGGAAGGAGACATCGCAGATGAAGAAGGATGGATAGAATCATGGCTGTATGAAAGTCCAAAGTCAATGAAGGTGCACAGTTTCGGCTTACGCCAAGGCGATAAGCCTGAAAGGCCGCCACGTGACGGATGGCAGTTCGCCGCCACTCACTGCCGCACCATCAGACGTATGAACATAGAGGGACAGACATACACAAATGTAGAATTCGAGCTGGAAACAGGAAGAAAGAACCAGATCAGGGCACATGCAGAATGGATAGGTCATCCTATCGCAGGAGACAGGAAGTACGGTGCCCGGACAAATCCTTTCGGTCGTCTGGCTCTTCATGCCCACACCTTGTCATTCATCCACCCATGGACAGGAAAGGTCATGAAATTTACCTCTCCCCTTCCCAAGGCCTTAAGACTTAAGGATTGACAGTTCCTTTGCGGCTGTCAGGTTCCAGTCAAAAGCCTGAGGCAGACGCTGTGTGACTCTACCGTTCAGCATCTGGATGGCACGCATTGCAATCCCCTCAACGAATCCGTCCCCAAGGGGCACGACATTATTCTCTCCAATGACTTCCGGAATGCCACCGACGCACGATCCGACCACATTGGCTCCGCAGCTCAGCGCTTCTGCGCAGACCAGAGGTAGACCTTCGTTAAAGCTTGGAAGTACCAGTACGTCGATACAGTTCATTATCTCGGGCATCAGTTCAGCAGACACATTACCGAAGAATCTGACTTCCGAACCATGGAAGTCCCTTTCCACATCATTGCGTAGCTTACCGTCTCCAACAATCCAGAATTTAAGCTTACCTGAATATCCTGAAGCTATCCTGTCGAATATCGGAGCGAGAGAACGGACATTCTTTACCTGCACTATATTGCCGACGAATGCGACTACCTTGTCGTCTTCTGACAATCCGTATTTCTCCCTGACCTTTTCACGGACGACGTCATCATATCTCACAAAATCCTCTGACACCCCATTGTACAATATTTCCTTCCGTGCCGAGGTACTGATCAGATCTGAATGTTCCTTAAGTGCGCGGCTGACGAAGAAATTGCATGCAGCATTATCCATGACCGTCTTGGTGTCAGCAAGAAGCTGTGGATTATGCCAAGGATGCGTATGGATATCCGAGCCATGCCAGGTCACGAAATATGGCGTCCCATACTCCTGAAAGGCGGTGCATGCAGCAACGGCTCCTATAAAAGAATGGGCAATGACGGCATCATATCCATATAGATGCGGCAGGACTTTTCTGAGAAACCGTGAGAATACCACCGGACGCCAGTGTAATTTGGAGAAAAGGATATGGTCTATGATTGAAAAGCGATACCAAAGAATATTATATGTGATACCTTCAACAATGACACTGTCTACAAAAGGGACACGCGGAGTCTTACGCACATATCTCGTAAAAGCATTGTCACGGCTGTGGATGCAGTAGACATCGACCGTGCATTCACCGGAGGCGACCAGATGTCTTATCCTGCTGTGAACTGCGTTGAACAGTCCTTTCCTGTCAAAAGGGCTACTCTCGAATATGACGGCTAATCTCATTTCCTTCTTCTGAATAATGTACACAATAATGCTGTTGTCTTATAGACCGCCTTGGTAAATCCGACTCTATGTATCCGATATAGAATGATATTGAAAATCTGTCCCGGACGAATGGAAAATATTCCAAGTCTGGAGTCCTTGTCCATCAGATCATACATATCCTGCAGATATTCCCTGGTAAGCATCTTTGTCTTGCGCGTTGCAAATATATTCAGGATGCGGCATACATATCTTCCGATGAGGTCCTTATGATACAACGAAAGCACTTTCGGAGTCGTAGGACAACGATGTACGAGGGATTCCAGAACATTTGCATAGTCAGGCAGGAATAATGCGAGCTGCTGCAGATGCTTGTCCGAAGTGATATCGCTGCCCAACGAACCTGGACGCAGATGATATGCGTAAATCGCTCCGGAGAATGCCAGAATGGAAGAACATCCGGCCATCACGCTGAACACGAACAGCTTGTCTTCTGCATAACTGAGATTCTCACAGAATCTGATATTCCCGATCGCCCTACGCCTGAAGAGTTTGGCCCATGGAGCATCAAGCATCTCACAGTTTCGTCTGATATTGTTCTGGAAGAACAAAGGATATTCCGTACTTCTGTATGAATATGTCTTAGCAGGACGTACATCCTTGACAGGAACGCCATTGATGAATGACGCATATCCTCCAACCACCATATCCTCTCCACGTATTGTATCCATCACATCATCCAATGAGCAAGGCAACAGGGCATCATCAGAGTCCAGGAACATGATATACTCACCTTTGGCGAGCTCCAGGCCGGCATTTCTGGCGGAACTTACTCCTCCGTTAGATTTATGGATCGTACGGAAGCGAGGGTCTGTCGCAGAGTATCTGTCGCAGATCAAAGGAGAGGAGTCGGTACTTCCATCATCTACAAGTATGACTTCATAGGATGAAAATTCCTGATCCAGAACGCTGTGAAGACAACGGTCAAGATATTCCTCTGCATTGTAGACAGGAATTATTATGCTCAGTCTGTTCTTGTCCATATGCACATCTATTTATGGAGGGAATCCATCAGGAACCTCCTGGATTTATCTCTTTCTGTTTCAAGTATGGCATCTACGGCGTCCCAGTCCGGCGGCGAAAGGAAGAATTCCCCATCGTCCTCAGGATCGATGCCATGCACAAGCCTCATATCCAGGTCAAACTGCGACAACAAGGACTGCAACCTTGACATTCCACGTCTGGAGTTTCCCACAGCTACGAAAGGCTTATGGAACATGATCGAAAGCACACATCCGTGGAATGAATCCGTAACGACATATCCGGCATCGGCAAAACCGGCAAGCCATTCCTCCAAAGGAGGGACAACGCGCTCGGAAACAGGGCGTGTCAGATCTTCCGGACGGGTAGAAAGATCATAGTGCTGCAATCCGGACACACGCAACATGAAGTCAAGCACATTCTTCTTCTCCTTTGAAGGATCAAGTATGTATGATACCACCTTGCCTTTGGCTGGATGACCCGTCACTCGTGAAGCGATATGCTCATATACGGAACGGTCCAGAAGCATCACCGGGTCAAGGACCTGCACAGCCTTCTCACAGTCGAACCATTCACGGCACATAAGCACTCCCGCGTCCTCACGGACTGACACACCATCGAATGTCTCAAGCAGGGACGCACATTCCTGCACCTGCATATACTCATACTCGAGATGATCCGTACCGAAAGAAGCCGCATACGCGACACGCAACACATCCCAATCCTTTGCAAATGCCAGGAAAGCATCCTCTATACGTCCGAAATACCGAGGTCTCCAGACCTGATCGCTGCCTACGACGAATGCGTCATATTCTCCTTCCTTGATATCCTTGTATCTTTTAATCAGGCGTGGGGATATCAGATCATCTACGAACTTCTGCGTATTGGCAGAAATCACAGGGAAGTCCCGCCGGAATCTGAGTTCACGGAAGACCACAGGACCGGCCTGACCTTTGACAATACGTTGAACCGCCCTTTTCGCATACACGAAAGGAGCCTTCCACAATGGGGGAAGCGGCATCTTCACCTCACGGTCAAGCACAGTCACCTGATGGCCAAGAGACTCCAGGTATGTCTTCAGCGCATAGGCTTGAAGAATGCCTCCGTAATTTGTGTGCAGAGGCAATGTCACTATAGCAATCCTCATCTTACAATTCTCTTCTTCATGTCTGAAAGGAGCCTGCGGACCTTTCTGTATATTCTCTGATGAAGCGGTCTTCTGACAACGAATCCCTTCATATATGCAATCAAGTCCGACGCGCCATGGACTCCCTTGAAGAACTCTTCCCGTCTCTCCGGAATGGCATCCGGATCTGAATATCCACCGTTATCACGCATCGCCGCCTCCGCACTCACAGCGACAGACTGCATACTCACAGAATGCACCAGATCCTTGCCCTTTGCCGTATTGACAAACACTGCAGAGGCTCCCCTGTCATCATTGAATGCAGGAGCCGCTTCTGCAACGCTCCACAGGTCGGCGAGCGTCAGGTCTGACGCCTTCCTGCCTGCTCTGAAAGGACATTTATAACAAGATGGCCTCAACGACATATCCTGGACGAACAATGCCATATACGGGTCATCAACATATTCCACACTGACGTCATCATGTCTGAAGCAGTAATGTCTCCAGCTGCGGGACTTGTCCCTGAAGGACAGGGACCTGATCCTTCCGCCGCTTCGGGCCTCTAGCGCCTTCACATATTTCTCCCATAGCCCCGGACTCGGGACACCATGGCATGCAAAGTCTATGGTCATCAATCCTTCAGTATTGCTGCCCAAATAATTATTCAGGCCCGCAACCTGGCATGGGGTGCCTGTAAAAAGAACCTTCTTTCCATCCGTCAGATACTGATTTACATCCTCAAAAGCCGAATACAAGTCGCTCTGGGCGTATTTCGAGCCTCTCATCGCCTCAATCTCCGACAATTCCGAAGCCTCGGCATGCGCGACCTTATGGTCACTCTCGATTACCGCCCCGAAGACAACTCCCCCATCCACGATCACTGACTTTGCCAGCGCAGGGAACACTCCGCCGGAAGACGATCCGGCCACATGTTCCTCAGACCTGGCCGCCAGGACCTCAACCGAAGCCGAGGCAGCAGGAGGATTCAACATCGGACATACTTTCTCACACATGCCGCAGCCGACGCACAGGTCCGGATTGGCAACCGGATAGTCAAATCCTTCACGGTCGCGGCGCATGACTATACACTGCGCGGGACACGCAGTGGCGCAGGCTGTGCAGCCGCAGCACAAAGACTTATCCGATATCCTTATCATTTTCTGACAAATTTCTCTTTAACCTTGTTTACCAGCCACTTGCGTTCATCACTCTGCAGACCGAGCGCGAAGATCAACAACATAGTCCACAGAACGCAGACCGATGCGCTGAGCATGAAGCCTGCAAAACCTTCCGGCTTGACAGCCTCGAGGATGAGTGGCACGACCAAAGAACCGCATACCACCTTGAAGAGGACACTGAAATATACTTCCTCAAGGAAAGGCAGCACGGGGAATCCCGTCGCCTTGCTGAGCATCAGCAGGCGCGCCCACATGCATATCTGTGATATTATGATGGCTACGATTACAGTAACTTCCGGGACCGCTCCCATTCTGAGACATACATACGACACAGGCAGGTTCAGCAGCTGGATTCCACCCACGACAAGCTGATAGTTGCGTATGTTTCCCGTCGCGAGCATAGCCGTTATCATAGGGTTTGAGAACGACTCGCTCAGGGCGAAAATCAGGAAGAGCTGAACGAAGAGCGAAGAGTGCTCCGGCACTTCCTTGAGCCATATGGACAGCAGGTAATCCGCATTGAAGATTACCGGAAGGGCTATGAGGAAAAGAAGGAAGAAAGACATTCTGGATGACCTTCTCACCAGACTGAACATATATTCCTTCTCCCCGGCAGCATATGACTTCGTGATCTGCGGATTGACGGCAGTCATGAAGTTGGTCACAAAGCCCTGCACCGCTCCGTTAAGCTGCACGGCAACTCCTCTGGCTGCGTTGACCGCCGGGTCTGAGAAGAGATTTACAAGGATGTTTCCTCCATGATCCCTAAGCACTCCCGAAGTCACACCTATGAAGTTCCATCCGGCAAAGGAGAACATCTCCCTGATCAGAGGCCGGTCAAAGACCGGACGGTATCTGCATTCTTCGAAATGCATACGGCAATATATTCCATATGCAAGGCGTACTGTCAGAACTACTCCAGCCATCAAGGCCGCATAGAATATAAGTCTGTCTATCGGAGAATGGAGTATGAGGAATGCCACCCCAAGCCTCAGCAGGCCGTCAAGGATGCCTATGTATGCGTATGCAGACATATGTTCATGCGCCGTGATTGAAGCCATCTGTGGCACGCTCATGAGGTTTATGACGAATGCCAGGAGCGAGAAATGCAATACCCAGCGTGCTGCAGGGATCCTCGACGGGTCTATGGTCATCTTGTTGTCTATGAACCACAGGCCGAGGGGCTCTGCGAGGAGGACCACGACAGCCGCAAGTATCAGCTGGATGGTTACCGCTGTAGAATATACTTTATTGAGCTGCGCGTCAGCTCCCTTTCCCATCTCGAAGGTTATGAATCTCGAGACTGCGGAATTCAGCGCCCCGGATATTATGGTGAACATGGACACGACGCCTCCCACGACATTGTATACGCCGAAGTCGTCCTCGCCGAGCGCACCCAGAACCACACGCGAAGTGTATAGCCCGACGAGCATTAGGACAAGCATCCTGACATACAGCATCAGCGTATTCCTGGCTATCTTCGTTCCCCTATGTCCATAGTTATCCATAATCTACAAATATAGCATTAATTGACGTAAAACATAAATTTTATACATTAAAACATTTTATTTTGGCAGTCTCGAATATTATTGCTAAATTAGTCGTCAAATATGAAAATTGATCACTAAACACTAACAGCTATGGTAAGATATTGTGTAATGTGGAAGTTCAAACCATCAGATGGAAAGACTTCCAAAGAGCTCGCTGAAGATGTCAAGGAGAAATATGAGTCCCTCTTGGGACTTGTGCCAGGACTTAAGAGTATTGAGGTTGGAGTAAACAGAAATGAAGGCAAGACTTCTTATGATGCAGTCATGATGGCTGACTTCGACTCTTGGGAAGCTCTCGCAGCATATAAGGCAGACACCTTGAGGGACAACGTCATACAATACGTAAAGACAATTGCCGAGGTTCGCGCAAAGGTCGAGTACGAAAGATAGGAATACATCCTTAAACATAAAAGGGTCTCCGTGAGGAGGCCCTTTCTATTTAGTCATTCCGCGTACGATCAGTTCCTTGACATCTTCCCGGCGACGGTCCAGATAGGATTTTCGGAGGTTGGAATCACACTCACCTATGGCAAATCCCTTTGGAGCAACGATAAAGGCAGATATGGTGAGAGACATTATGTTCATCAGAAGGTCGACAGCCGGCATAGGCCTTACCCTTCCTGCCTCTATTTCGATTTTCACCATATTCTCAAATCTGTTAAACGCACGGCTTCTGCTCTCATTCCTGAGATATCTGTCACGAAACTTGTCCCAACGACCCGGATTCATAATAAGTTCATTTACGATGAACGGGGCGAGACGTTCATCAAGCTCAAGAATGCCGAAGTAGAAGTCAATGACATTACGAATCCTTGCGACGAAATCTATAGACTCATCCAGTGGTGCGTCCAGATATTCCACAAACTGCTCCACCTTTGGCGCAAAGACATCCCAGAACAGCTTTTCCTTCGTCCTGAAATAATAATGTATCAAAGCCTGGTTGCAACCTACAGTCTTAGCTATCTCTGTAGTAGAAGTGCCGCTGAACCCCTTTTCAAGAAAAAGGCGTTCAGCGACCCATAAGATTCGTTTCTCTATATTCTGATTTCTATCCATAGTGCGTCCGTAAACGCACAAATATAAGAATTAGATTCCGGCTAAGCAAGCGTCATATTCTAACGACGGTCAATCCACAACCACAGACGCCACATAAGCCATCCCCATGCAATGAACAAGGCCACATGAACCCATACAGGAGTCCTGGCCTGATATGCATCTGCCGGAAGAACCTTGTCAAAATCAGGAATATCCACATAATAATAGGCGCCCCCTCCGAAATCATAACCTTCTATGAGGCCAAGGTGATTGACCATCACATAGACAGCTCCAAGAACGATAATCACCGCCATTATGACGGTGATTATGTTGAATATATGTTTCTTACTTAGTTTCATCATTTCCCACTGTTCCTGCTTCCTGCATCATGTCAACTGCAACCTGTTCTGCAGCAGGCTGAGGAGCGACGACTTCCTTCTTAGACTTGATCTTCTCTTCCTTATGAGTGAAGGTCTTGATATCTGGCTGAGGGAAGATCCTGCCTGAAAGGAGAAGCCATACCACGGCAAAAGTAAGGATGATATTGAAGGTCTGACCCACGATATAAAGCCAGAGAACCTTTCCACCCTGCATGCTCTTTGCGATCTTCTTGAAGTTGGTGTCGAGACCGATTGATGTAAACGCAAGAACGAATGCCCAATCCTTGAAACCTCCGAGCACCTTGTTGATCGCTCCGGTCTTCTCTGCTCCGACTGCCGGAACAAAGATTACAGATGCTATGATTGAAGCAGCCATGAATCCGAGGATGAATTTAGGGAAGCGGTCCCAGATCTCCACTGCCTTGACTTCTGACTTTCCTGTCTTGTCAATCTTCCTTGCAAAGAAGATAGCAACGAAGAATGCGATGAAGCCGATAAGGATGTTCTGGATCATCTTCACCAGAGATGCAACCTGCTCTGCCTCAGGACCGAGGGCGCTACCTGCAAGGACTACCGCTCCTGTAGAGTCAACGGTTCCTCCGATGAGTGCTCCACCCATTATCTGTCCCATTCCCGTCCACTCGATGATCATAGGTTCGAAGACCATCATGATGATAGTGAAGATGATCGAGATGGAGATGGCAACTGAAAGATCTTCCTTCTTTGCGCCAGATGCTGCTCCTGTAGCGATCGCCGCTGATGTTCCACAGACTGATGTTGCCGCAGCCACAGTCATCAGAAGAGGCTTGTTCTTGATCTTGAGGATCCTGTTTCCGAACCACCACATGAAGATGATCACGACTGGAGTCACGCCCCACGCAATGCCAAGTCCATATAGACCGAACTTCGCGATATTCGAGAAAAGGATGGAGAATCCGAAGATGACCAGACCGGTCTTGATATAGAACTCTGTGCGGATTGCCGGCTTGAGCCATTTAGGGACACCGACAGTATTGGCAATGAGAAGGCCTATGAGAAGTGCCCAGAAAGCCCACTCAAGATATCTTTTAAGGGTAAATTCCGCACTGACCATCCTGACGATCACTGCAATTACGAACAATGCAAGGAATGCCGGGATGAAATTGCGGAGCTTCTCACCCTGAAGCTTGACTCCGACACCAAAGAGAGCACCAAGAATCAGAACTGTCTTAAGGCATTTTCCCCAGAATTTCCATGTACCCAACTGCTCACCGAGAGGAATTGTCTTGGCAGCATCTGCTGCAGCAAGAGTCTCTCCAGCTGTCCATGTCTTGAAACTGAGTGCTGAAAAATCAAACCATCCGGTAAGGACCGCAAGACAGCCTAAAGCAATCACGATCGCTCCGATCCATACTGAAAGCCAGTCTTCTGTCCTGAGAAGATTAGAGATTCTACGATTTGTATTCATAATAGGGTAGGTTAAAGTACTTATTTAATAAGCTATTAAATCAGTTGCAAAATAAACGATGATTTTCAAGAAATACAAGAAAATCACCGCTTAAGTAATTATCGCTGATACTTCTTTGTATGCTCTGCTATAAGCTCAGCATCATCAAAATAGTCGATCTTCATGGCCTTGCGTACATCCGCGAGGGTCTTTGCAGCCTCGGCGCGGGCCACTTCAGAGCCCTTGCGCAGGATCTCATATACCTGCGGGATGTTCTGCTCGTAATGGGCTCTTCTCTCTCGCATAGGCTGCAGGAACTCCTCCATAATGTTGAAGAGGAACTTCTTGCATGTACCGTCTCCCAGTCCGCCGCGACGGTAGTGGTCCTTCATCTCCTCGAGGTTTGCATACTCAGGAAGATACTTCGCGAAATGCTCGTCTGTGCTGAATGCGTCGAGATACGTGAATACCACGTTGCCCTCAATGTGACCAGGGTCGGTGATCTGGAGATGCTCAGGGTCGGTGTACATGCTGTTCACCTTCTTCTTGATCTCCTTAGACGTGTCAGAGAGATATATGCAGTTTCCGAGGGACTTGCTCATCTTGGCCTTTCCGTCTGTGCCGAGGAGGCGGCAGCATGTCGCATTTTCCGGAAGCATCATCTCCGGAGTCACGAGAGTCTCGCCGTATACTGCATTGAACTTATGTACGATCTCGCGTGTCTGCTCGATCATAGGAGCCTGGTCAACGCCCACAGGCACCGTTGTAGCACGGAACGCCGTGATGTCTGACGCCTGGCTTATCGGATATGTGAAGAATCCCACAGGGATACCCTTCTTATTCTGGGTCTCATCATCCTCGCAGTCCGAGAAGCCTCTCAGCTGCACCTCCTGCTTTACGGTCGGGTTACGCTGGAGTCTCTGCACCGTGACAAGGTTCATATAATAGAATGCAAGCTCGCAGAGCTCAGGTACCTGAGACTGGATGAAGATTGTGACCTTCTCAGGGTCGAGGCCTGCAGAAAGGTAGTCCAATGCCACCTCGATGATGTTCTGACGCACCTTTTCAGGATTGTCGGCATTGTCTGTCAGCGCCTGCGCGTCTGCAATCATGATGAATATCTTTTCATACTCACCCGAATTCTGGAGTTCAACTCTCCTCTTGAGTGATCCGACATAATGTCCCAAATGAAGTTTGCCTGTAGGACGGTCTCCCGTCAAAATGATCTTGCCCATAAGTTTCTCTCTCGATTTTGGCGTTACTAATGCGTGTTTTACCACAAAATATCTACAAATATAACAATCTTTTTCGGAAGTTGGTATATTTGCGTGAGTAACTAAAACCCAGACAAGAGATGAAAAAGATTTTTTTCAGCATGATCTTCATGCTTCTGCCCCTCGCGGCAGCATTTGCACAGGACGTTGCAGGAAAGTGGAAACTCGAAGACGGATCGGCTATCGTAGAGGTCTACAAGAGCGGTGATGCATACAACGGCAAGGTTGTATGGCTCCAGAATCCGACAGAGGCTGACGGCTCCCCTGCAGTCGACAACAAGAACCCAGACAAGGCTCTCCGTACAAGACAGATCATCGGTCTGAACATGCTCAGCGGCCTCAAGGCACAGGGCGGCAACGAGTACGGCGGCGGCTCGATCTACGATCCGGGCAACGGCAAGACCTACAACTGCTCGATGAAGGTAGAGGGCGACATCCTAAGAGTCCGCGGCTCACTCGACAAGAAGGGACTTCTCGGAAGAACAATGAACTGGATCAGAGTGAAATAATCAATACTGATCTTTGGCCAGTACTATTCTGTAAAGATTGCAGCCGATCAGGTTGCCTATCACGATGCAAGCGTATGTGCCCAGAATCTGAAGCGCATGCGCTTTCATAAATGTCACCGGCACGCAAAGGTAGTAGAAGGCGTCAGCCACGCAGTGAGTGAAGCCACATACGATGAAGAGCGGCACGCCGAACAGGAGCGGAAGATATTTCTCCTGACGTGCAAATGTCACCGCTGTCGTCATCAGGAAGCCGCAGCCGATGCCGAGAAGGCCGCAGCGGAGCGCTCCGGTGCTGAGGCGGAGCTCAAGGATATTCTGCGCGGCGCCCTGTATGTCCATCGGTGAAACCCTGGCGAGCAGTGCAAGGCAAAGGCATCCTATGATGTTTCCAAGAAGTATGAGGAAGAGTTCTCCGACCTGGTTCTTCTCTATGAAACCGGCTGTTCCGGTATAAAGCTTCAGTTTATATCCCACCACGGCAAGAAGGCCGAGGGAGAAGAGTACGGCACCCACAAGGCTACCGTAAGTCTCAGCCTGAATGCCTGAAGCGAGGAATCCGAACCCCGCTGTTCCTATGCATATGCCCGCAAAAATCGACGAGCGTAAAAGTTTCAACATATATCCTTATGGTTAAAATTGCGTGCAAAGATATATTATTTTCTATAATACTTCGCTCTCGATCTCTATCACATTGAGAATATCGGCACAAACCACGAATTTCACGTTATATCCCGCGAATGACAATCCATACTCACGCTGAGGGTCATTGTGATAAGAAGGACGTGGATCCAGACTCAGGGTCTCCACAAGAGCCGCCAGCACGTCATCGTCTGTGACCTTTGCCACAAGCTCTGCAGAAATCTTCACATTAAGTTTACGCTCAGACAGTTCGTCAACGTAGCCGCAGGCAGCCTCCGGACGTGAGTCAGCATATCTTATATATGGCTTTATGTCATATATAGGCGTGCCGTCCATAAGATCGGCTCCTTTGACATATATCACAGGACCATCCGGCGACTCGAGTTCCATAGAGGTAATCTCGACACAAGAAAGACCGATAGGATTAGGCCTATATGGCGACCTTGTCGCGAACACGCCCATGTGGGCATTGCCTCCAAGGCGCGGAGGTCTTACTGTCGGCTGCCACTCGGAGTGTCTGTTGGCCGAGAACTCCCATATGAGCCACAAATGTGAAAATGCCTCAAGACCGCGGAATGCATCGACATTTCTGAACTCTTTTTCGAAGATTATCTTACCGGAAAGACTCTCCGCAAGACCGCTTTGGCGCGGAATTCCGAACTTCTCAGGAAACTCGGTCCTGATATGCGCGATTGGCCTGATTTCCATAACAAATCATGTTTACACCTCAAATTTATAAAAATTAATGTAACTTTAAACCATTATTGATGAATTTAGGGTTAAACGCATATATATAATATGAAAAAAGCAGCAGGCATCTGCCTATTGGCAGCAACAGTCATCACGCAGTCATGCGGATTTGGAAACAAGGAAATGGCATCCGACGCAATTGGAGTCAAGGTTTCCCCTGAAGATAACAGAGAGTATTCATACACCGACAAGAAGGCCGGATACTGGTATGGAACGACCCATCAGGAGAAGACAGAATGGTGGTCGGGATGGAACATGGCAAAGAAGAGGATACTGGCCGACTACGCCATCGGCGTGGACGACCCGGCCATAGGCTCTGACCTTCAGCTCAACAGGAAGGACGCTCTCGAATGCGTCGTTTATCCGGACAGGATTGAGCGAGGCTGGGGCCATACTCAGGAGTCATTCCAGATGCTTGACAATACCCCAATTCTCTCGATCGATCTGGTTTCCATCGCAGATTCTCTCTTCATTGTTCCTGACCTCAGCCACATATCGGAAGTGAAAGATTCGGAACACGGGCTGTTCCTGACTCCGACAGAGGCTCCAGACATGAATATCCTCATTGCACCGGCCAGGAAAACCGGTTTCGTGAGGTTCGGAGACGGCATCAAGGCCGGGGCGGAGGCTGACGGCTTCATAATGACATATGGCACTGAAGATGAATGCATTGCACTCGCCGACCTGTATCGTAAGTCAGGCAGGCAGATGATGAAGGAGAGGAAGGAAAGGATCAGCGGACTCATCACAGATTACAACTATGTGAAGACCAACCTGCCGTCGCTTGACAGCGCCCTGAACTGGATAACCATCACCATGGACGAGCTCATCACAGAGCAGCAGGGCAAGGGCATTTATGCCGGCCTGCCATGGTTCAATGAATATTGGGGACGAGACATGTTCATATCATTCCCTGGCGCGTGCCTGGTGACCGGACAGTTCGAGACCGCAAAGCAGATCCTCAAGGACTTCGCCCAGCTTCAGGACACAGATCCGGCATCCGAAACATACGGCAGAATCCCTAACAGGGCAAACCTGGAAGGCATACTATATAATACTACAGACGGTACTCCGCGCTTCGTCATCCAGGCGCTTGAGGTTGCCAGATATTCGGGAGACATTGACTTCCTGCACGACCTCTACCCTGCCATCAAGACAAGCATCGACGCCTCGATAAAGAACTACACTGACGAGAACGGCTACCTCACCCACGCCGACGCTGACACATGGATGGACGTGAAGAGAAACGGCATCCCGGGCTCTCCACGAGGCAACAGGGCCAATGACATCCAGGCACTGTGGTACGGCCAGCTCACGGCCGGCAGCGAGATCGCCCGTCTCATGGGCGACACCGCTTCGGCAGAGGAATGGAGCGGTCTGGCTACACTGCTGGCAAGCAACTTCGAGCGCGACTACTGCGCCAAGGATGAGGCCCTTATATATGATCACTTGAACTCAGACGGAACTCCGGACAAGCAGTTCCGCCCTAACCAGCTATACTGCTTCGAGCTCGTGAATGATGACATTTTCAAACAGAAGGTCACAAGGCGAGTATGGGAAGAACTCGTATATCCATGGGGCGTCGCATCGCTCGCCCAGTGGGACCCGCAGTTCCATCCTCAGCACGAGAACTGGCACTATTATCACAAGGACGACGCATACCACAACGGTACAATCTGGCTCTGGAACAATGGAGCTGCGATGCAGAGGATGATCGAATACGGACAGGTCGAACCTGCATGGGAGCTTTTCAAGAACATGAACAGGCAGGCTCTCAACGAAGGAGCCGTCGGCAGCCTCAGCGAGAATGCTGACGCTCATCCACGTGAAGGCCAGTCATGGGTAAAACGCTCCGGCACATTCCTCCAGGCGTGGAGCAATGCCGAGCACCTGCGCGCATGGTACCAGCATTTCCTCGGCATCCGCCCGAACCTGCTTGAGGGCAAGATAGTCATCGAGCCGCACATCCCGGCAGAAATCACCGACCTTGAGACCAAGGTCAAGATCGGAAGCGGCACCCTGCACTACAGCTACCACAATGGCAAAGTGTCCGTCAAGTTGGAAGGATGCGACGCCGACCTAGAAATCCACGACCAGCAGGGCCATCAGGACTCCCCTCTCTTCGAAGGCGTGACCTTCTGCACCCCGGACCCGCTCGACAGCTACCCATGCTTCGACACCTATTACGAAGAAGCCCTGACATACTAAAAATCAATGCTCCAAGTTCATTTGACCTTGGAGCATTGATTTTACGAAAAAACCGCAACAGAATGACTTCTATTGCGGTTTTGTTGTGGTGTCACCGGGAATACTTTTGGGGTAAAATTATGCGGAAGTCTTGGGGTGGTTATTCAACTATATTATTGATATTCAATTATTTTGGATTTTATTCTCCAAAAGTGATATTTTGAAGTACAGAAAAATTAGGCACATATTAGGCACAACTCTAAAACTTTTATTATCTTTGTAATGCAATCAATAAATGTGCTTTTTATATGGCAACTTCATTCTTTATTCGTACGAAGAAGACAAGCGGTCTTGCTTCGGTTGGGGCCCGGATTCAGATTCCGGAGCAGAAAATTGACTGGCGTATTTCTACTGGTCTGCATGCCGACATCAAGAAGTGGAATGCTTCAAAGAAATCATCTTTGAGCATGAAGAATTATCGGGAGTCCGAGGACGGTGCTGTTCTTTGGCAGAAGCTTGATAGCATCGCAGCCAGGATAGATGCTGCAGCAAAAATGGGGATTCTGACTTCCGATTATATGAAGGATATAATCGAGAGTTGTGTGCTTGCTGAGGAGATTGCTTTGGAACAGGAAAAGCAGGAGAAGGCAAACAAGATGACTCTGGTCAAGTACATTGACCGATATGTTGAGCAGTGCAAGTCTGGAGGCAGGTCCACTTATCTTGGCGGCAATTTCTCTCCCAATACTATCAAGGCAATCAATGTTGCAGTCAAGAAGTTGAAGGATTTCTTTGAAACTTCAAAGAAGGAGTACGACTTCGAGGATGTTGATATGAATTTCTACAGAGAGTATAACGCATATCTCAAGAGCATTGATTACAGCATCAATTCTATTGGTAAGGTGATGAGGACTCTTAAGACTTTGCTTAAGTGTGCCGAGGAAGATGGCTATCCGGTACACCCTGCCTATAAGGGTGCCGCATTCAAGGCTACAAGGGTTGATGTTGATGCAATTTACCTAACGAGAGAAGATCTTAAAGCCATCTGCGAAGCTGATATTTCAGATATGTCGGCTGGTCATCAGTTGGCCAGAGATATTTTTATGATAGGAGTATGGACTGCTCAACGTGTTTCCGATTATAATAATCTTAGCAGGGAAAACATCAGGACTGAGGTTTTCAGGTCATCTGACGAGAACGGGAATGTCACTGAGAAGAATGTTATGACGATACACCTGACACAGCAGAAAGTCAAGAAGAAAGTTGTTATTCCTTGCTGCAGCGAGTTAAGGGAAATTCTTTCGAGATATCCCGAGCAATTACCGCATCTGGCTGATCAGAAGATTAATGATTACATGAAGGATATCGGAAGAAGAGCCGGTCTGACTGAACTGATTGAGGTCACTTCAACAAAAGGAGGAAACATCGTCAAGACAATGATTGAGAAATGCGAACTTATCCACACTCACACTGCACGACGTACCGGGGCCACTTTGATGTACCTGTCCGGAATGAATGTATATGACATCTGCAAGATTACTGGACATAGCAGTATCACAATGCTTGAGAAATATATCAAAGCTGATGGTCTTGAGACTGTCAAGAAGATGGCCGAGAATTACGATTACTTCAAATAATCCACCATGACTGACCGAGGTATGAATATACACATCTTACATGAGGCTGCCGACACATTGAAGTCGGCAACCTCGGTTTTGAGCAGATGTTGCCAAGCTTTTGACATCATGGATGGAGAGTTCAGAAGAGTTCCGGGCATCAGATCGGCTAAAATTGACCTCATGGACCGTTATACAAAGATTGTTGCGGCATTAGAGGAGTGCAGCGGACTGTTCAGTTCCGAATGGAATGATATCAAGGAAAACGATGCAAAGTTACATGTTGTTTCGTTGTTCACACAAGCATACGGTGCTTTCCGCAGTTTTGTGGTATGGCTGGACGATCTCTCCTATGAGCATCCAGCAAGGGCTTATGAACTATTCGGGCATGATAGGATTTCAGAGAGTCTAATAATTGTCCTGCATCGTTTTGATAAGGAATTCAGTTATTATTATGACTATGTTGATGGGCGCTGGGATGATGAAGGCGATCTCGAAGAAGAGGATTCTATTCTGTATCCAGGACTAAGCCAGGCTCTCGAGGGCCATATGTTTGGACTCAGCGACATTGCACTGGACATCCTGATAAAACATCAACCGACTGTTCTGAAAGGAACATGGTTCGGACCAAAGAATGAAGCGACGTATTTTGGAAAGCATTTCGGTTTGAGTTGTAGAGAAATGAATGATGCATTTACATTTCTTGGCAAAAACGGCAAAGAAGTCAAACTGAATTACAATTGGAACGACGACGATAAGGTTGACTGTCATTCTCCAATATATTTGGCACTTGAGAAGTTCAGGAGGGTTTGATATCAAACTTATGAGCCACATTCGAGCCACTCTCCAATATTGAACGGTTTCCATTAGGAAGCCGTTTTTTCGTTGTCAACCACTCCAAGCCACTCAAAACCACATTTTTAGGATTTTTAATGTTGGATATCAGGCACTTACATTTGCTCATCAAACATTTCATTCAAATTCTAATCATATGGGAGAGTTACAGTTTTTAGAGAAGATGCTGGGCAACATCATTCGCCCCATCATCCGGGAAAGTGTTGAGGAGGTTATTCCGAAATACTTTGAAAAGAAAGTGCAGAGACGCTATTCGATCAAGGAGTTCTGTGAGAAGTTCGGTATTGCTGAGTCATCTTTCCACAATTGGGCTAATGCCAATGGTATCGAGAGGATAAAGGATGGCCATAACACTTATGTCGATGCTGACATTGTGGATGAGAAGGCTGCCAGAGGAGAGATAGGCAAGTATGTCCATCAGAAGAAAAAGAGGAGTCATAAACTATAATCTGTCAACTTATGGAAAAACTATTCTGCATTTTCCAAGAGGTCTGCGAGATTAATACAGTTTTGCCAGAAAGCATTGATGAGAGAGTCGCATTATATGAGAAACATCTGCAGCACCCCATCGTAATGACTTTAGAAGAATATCATGAATACTCACATTCATATCAGTCACACATTGAAAAAGCCAGACAATGCAGGGATGCTGATGCAAAGCACAGGATAATACGTTACGAACTTCCAGCAGTATGTTATAGTGCGACCCTTTGGAATCAGACATTCGGGGTTTCAGAAGCAATCAAATTGCGTTGGTACAATTCCATCGTGGCGTTAGATATCAATAAAGAGCAGGCTCTTGAGTATATGATATTCAGGCTGAGTTCTTTTGACTTTGTACTATATGCCAGCGAGTCTGCTGACGGAAAAGATATAATCGTTCTTGTTTTGACTGACTGTCCATGCCCTTCTTCACACAAAGATTATTTCCTGGCATTGAAGTCTATATTTCAAGGAGCCGACCTTGCTGTCAGTGATAAAGGGATAGACTATATGATATTAAGACCGATTGGTTATAGTAAAGGTGCTTATATCAATTACGAATGTACCTATTTTAAATTGATTAAAGATAATTCAGAGACTTATGATTGACAAGAAATATCAGGAAGAGGTAGCTGCTGAAAATCCCGTCGAGAGGTATTTCAAGGTGATGAGCGGTGCGGACTGGATGGCGGAGGCCAACAGCATGCCCCTTCGCAAGAAGTTAGCTGGCGATCTGTGGTTTGAGGGTGAGAATGCGGTTTTGTTTGCCGACACTAATGCCGGGAAGAGTATTCTTGCGGTTCAGATTGCGGATTCCATTTCACGTGGCGTAGCAATCGATCCTCTTGAACTGACGGCAACTGCGCAGCCGGTCATTTATTTCGATTTTGAGATGGAGGCTCCGCAGTTTAGTGCAAGGTACTCTGTCAATGGTCAGAATCCTTACCAATGGGACAGTAATTTCAATCGGGTCGAGATCAACGACGATGCTGATGTGCCTTCTGGGAATTATACCCATTTCATCTGCGATGCTATTGAATCGGTGATGAATGCCGTCGGTGCGAAGATCGGGATTATTGACAACATCACTTATTTGGGCGATGAACTTGAGAAGAGCAAAGCAGCTGCTCCGCTGATAAAGATGTTGAAGGCAATCAAAAAGAAGAACGGGTTTTCTTTTCTGATTCTTGCTCATACACCGAAACGGAACAATACGAAGCCCATCACGAAGAATGATTTGAGCGGTAGTAAGCAGATTATGAATCTGGTTGATTCCGCGTTTGCTATTGGAGACAGCAAGCAGGAGAATGGTCTTCATTACATCAAGCAGGTGAAGAGTCGCAATGCGAGGTATCAGTTTGACAAGGATAATGTTCTGGTGTGCAGGATTGTCAAGGAGGATAATTTCTTGAAGTTTGTGATTCAGGGAACTGCTCTTGAGCTTGATCATCTTGAGTCTGCAGAGCCTATGAACAGGGAGAAACTTTATGATCTTATCAAGAGGGAATATCCGAAGGGAAAGAGTGCCAGGAGTATTGCTGACCAGGCTGGCTATAGTCACACCACGATTAATAAGATTGTCGCTGAATTGATAAGGAACGGACAACTAAAAGAGCGTGGAAATGGAAACTTGACAGAAATGCCATAGGTTCCGTATTTTCCACAGTTTCCACAATACATTATGTGGAAACCTTGGAAAGTGTGAAAACTCTGTAAGTTTCCATTTTACATACTTTTCTAAAGCATTAAAGCGATGAACAGCAACTCTTTAAAATACAGATATACTCTGGAAACCTATGACCCAAACATTAAAAAGCATGTATGTCCGGCTTGTGGAAAAAGAAGCCTTGTGAGGTATATTGACGTGGAAACTGGTGAGTATGTTTCCACTGAGGTTGGAAGATGCGACCGGGAGCAGAAGTGCGGATATCATAAGAGGCCGAGGGATTTCTTCGACGAACATGGTGGAGGACCGAGAAAGGAGTATTTCTTTCCTAAAGTCAGGAGAAAAAGTATTCCGGACGATCACTATTCGGTTGTTGCCGCACAACTGGCCAAAGATACCATGACCGCTTACGAGAAGAACAATCTGATGCTTTTTATCAAATCTCGTTGGGGCAAGGATGCTTTACAGCATGTTACCTCGACTTATCGTATAGGCACATGCAGGTTCTGGCCAGGCTCAACGATCTTTTGGCAGCAGGACTGCGAAGGACGCTTCAGGACAGGAAAGATAATGCTTTATAACCGGGAGAACGGGCATAGGGTCAAGGATCCCGTCAGCAAGATCATGTGGGTTCATAAGTTGCCGATGTTTTCTGATTTTCATTTGAGGCAGTGTCTGTTTGGAGAACATCTGATAAAATGCTCTGACAAGCCGGTAGCAATCGTCGAGAGCGAGAAGACTGCGATAATTGCCAGCCTGTTCTTCCCGAATGCGATTTGGGTCGCCACGGGTGGATTGAATAATCTGCAGGGAGAAAAATTACAGTCTTTGAAAGGGCGTGAGATTATCCTCTTTCCTGATTTGGGAGCGGAGACGAAATGGATCATGCAGGCTGATGCTATCCCCTGCCTCAAGAATGTCAAGGTTTCCGCCTGGCTGATGAAGCACAGTACGCAAGCACAGAAGGACGATGGGCTGGATATTGGAGATTGGCTGATCGGGTTGCCGTCGGTGAAAAGTTTTCGGGTCCGGGATTTTTTGTAATGTTGATTTTTCTTAAATTTGCGGACTGCGACTCTAAAAGTTGCCTAGACCGCACAAACAGACATTAAGATAATGGATATAAACAACTTAATAAGCGAATGTACAGCATATGACTATAAGTCGATGCTTGAAGAAAAGAGGCCTAAAAGTTGGCTGAAAAGTATCAGTGCTTTTGCTAACGGTCAGGGAGGCTCGCTGTTCTTCGGTATAGATGATAATGGAGAGGTTATTGGTCTCGATGATGTACAGCATGTTAGTCAATCAATCAGCACAAGAATCCGCGACTTGATGGATCCCCTTCCAGATGTCGAGTTGATACCGCTTGAAGTTGAAGGTAAAAAGATTCTTCAAGTTAAAGTATCTTCCGGACATTACACGCCATACTATTATATCGGCGATGGCCAACGCATGGCGTTTATTCGTGTGGGTGATGAGAGTCTTCCTGCTACTGCAGAACAAATGGTAAGGCTGGTTCTGAAAGGATCGAATAAGACATATGATTCTTTGATTACTGATTATCCTGCAGAGAAGAATACTTTTATAATCTTGGCCAACACCTTTGAGAAACGTACTACACTGAAATGGGATCAGAAGTTCCTTTTATCTTTTGGTCTGGTAACAGGCGAAGGATTTCTGACAAATGCCGGTGCGCTGTTTACCGATGATTGTCCTCTTTGGCAGTCTCGACTGTATTGCACAAGATGGTACGGAAAAGATAAAAGCGATGCAATCAATGATGCTGAGTTTACCGGGAATATCCTCCTTTTGCTTCGCGAAGCCATGAACTTCGTCAAATCAAACACTAAGAAGGGATGGGAGAAACTGCCAGATGGCCGCAAGAATAAACCCGAATACGCAGAACGTGCTGTGCTTGAGGCATTAGTAAATCACTTCATTCATCGCGACTACACTGTGATGGGCGGCGAAGTCCATCTTGACATTTATGATGATCGTCTCACCATAACAACGCCAGGAGGAATGTACAATGGTTCTTTGATTCAGGATCTTGACATCGCTGAAGTATCTTCTGATAGACGTAACCCTATTTTGGCAGATGTTATGGCACAGCTGGATTATATGGAGAAGCGAGGTAGTGGTCTTACAAGAATCTGTAACGAAACCAAAGCACTTGACGGATACAAAGATGAATTAAAGCCAGTATTCAAGTCCACTCCAACACAGTTTCAAACCATAATTTATGCTGCATCTAATGCATCAAATGTCGGAGAGAATGTCGGAGACATGTCGGAGAGTGAAATCACTGATAGACAGCAAAATATACTCAATCTTATTAAAGAGTCTCCGACAATGACAGCCAAGCAGATGTCGGAGAGGTTGTCGGTGGCACAGCGTACCATAGAACGCGATATCGCTATTCTGAAAAAGAAGAACAGATTGAAACGTAACGGTAACGACTACGATGGTGAGTGGGTTATCATTTAAGCACGATTGCATATAACTTAAAAGCCCGCAGCGTCAAACCGTTGCGGGCTTCGTCTATAAGATTAGAGGTGAGAAAGGATTACTCACCCTCTACTGGTGCGTCCTCGTCGAGAGTAACCAGGGTGAGCATTTCGCCGGATTTTTCGCCGGTTTTGGTGTTTACGAAGAAGTACTTCATGAAGACTTTTGGGGCGGCGGCGTTAGGGGCGCCGTGCTTGTTGTCGAAGTCTTCTTTGATGTCGTACTCTTCGCAGACTGCTTCGAGAGGCTGGGCGATCTGGACTGCCTTGCCGTAGGCACGGGTGACTCCGTTGGACTGTGGAGCGGATGCCATTATGATGAGCTTGAGGTCAGCTGCGTTGTCCGGTTCTCCTTCGAGCTCGAATGTGAACTTGGTTGGGGTGAGGGTTACGACGGCTTCGGTCGGAGCTTCAACGCCCTGGAGTGCCGGAGGGTTGGAGAGGGCTTCGCCACCGCAGAACACGATCCAGTAGTTCAGACGTGAATAGAGGTTGGCTCCGGAGATCTTTGCTGAGGTACCGAGAACGGATTTTCCAGCCTGGGTCTGAGCCAAGGCATTCCACGCCAGGATCTGGGCGTTGGTGAGGTTCTTCCAGCTCTGCGAGAGCTGCTTGAAGATTGACTTGACAGTTGCCTGTGCAGATGTTCTGACACCGCCACCGTAGCCACGATTACGGATGTACTTGCGACCGCGGACCTTGGCTGCGGTCACTCCTTTTGCGGAGCCTGACATCTCCTCAAAAGCGATAGAAGGAATGTACTTCATAGTTTGTTGGGTTTAAGTTAATGATATTGTTTTTTACGCGCGTTTTCTTAGGATTCGGATGATGATCCAGCCGATGGCAGCGAGTGCCAGGAGTGAGAGGATCGTGAGGGTTATGCCGCCTGTTTTCATCTTGAAGGTCTGCCATCCGGAGAGTTCTTTTTCGACCTCTACTGTTTCATAGACGACAACATCCTTGAAGATTATACTGTCACGATAGACTATCTTCGTCTGAACTTCCACAGGCTTTTGGACCGGCTTTGTCTCCAGTGAGTGAGCCAGCATTCCATCGGACACAAAAGCTGCACTCTTGGCAAATTCATTCTCAAGCACGGACACAGTGTCTTTCGTCACAACTTTCTCGACGATCTTCGGAACTTCGAGATAAACGGTGTCGGTCTGATAGACGGTCTCGATGCGGGTTTCTGTTATGATCTTCTCTGACGGTGCAGCCTGGCGGGTGGTCGCGCAGGCTACACACAGGGCAGAGAAAAGAACGAGGATGAAGTTTTTCATAGGTTAAGTGTCTTGATTATTCATGTCGGTCTGCCTTTTTCAGCAGCTCCGCTTCAAACTTGTGGAACTTGATGTCGTAGGATGCCTTTACACCGAGGATCGCACCGCAGAGGACCAGGAGTTCGCTGACGATCGAGATTGCAGAGTATGTAATCTCTCCCAGCGGCTCGATCCAGAACAGGCACACCATCGCAATGACAACTCCGCTGACGAAGCTGGCGATTGCAAGACCGCCCTGCAGACGTGTGATTTCTATGTGGGACATCTTTGGCATATCCTTACTAATCATTGTTCAATACAAACCACATCGTCATGAATCGATTGCCGTTTGCATAATTGTAGTATTTATGAATCGGAGTGAAGTGTGCCACCTTGCCGGTAATCTTACAGATACAGACTGGAGATCCTATCTCCTGATAGTTTTCAGAGATGACAAAAACGCCCCAGCAATCCATATTGTCCGGCAATTCGGGAATAATAAATGAGAACTCTTGCCCAATCTCCGGAGCCTGAAATTTTCTAAAGAGCATAGACATAAAGCCCCATGCTTCATCTTTGATGCACAGTTTACAATAGAGGCTCGGATAATCAAGTGTAAAAGTTCCCGCAGTTGCTTCTACTGAGATTTCTGTCGCCTCATCAAGTACCATGTCATCCCTACGACCTTTGGCCACGAATCCGCTGCAGAATATTATGTCCAGCACAGGACGATCATCAAAGCATCTGCAAGGCTCCATACAAATGGTATTGCAGTCCTTTACCCAAGCCTTGAGCAAAG
>SUYV01000061.1 GCA_015060255.1 Bacteroidales bacterium
AAGATGGACGATCAATGGTACATACGCTACAACGGAGCACAAAAAGGTCTTAACTTCTCGCTCCGCCTGGGTCTGACATCGTTCAAGCATGTCGGAGTCTTCCCTGAGCAGTCATCAAACTGGGAATATATCTACAGCCAGACCAAAGCTCTGGTGGAAAGGGCTGAGGCAGAGGGCAGGCCGAAGCCGAAAGTCCTCAATCTCTTTGCATATACCGGAGCCGCTTCACTCGCTGCCAAGGCAGCAGGCGCGGATGTGACTCACCTCGACTCGGTCCGTCAGGTGGTGACATGGGCCCGCGGTAACATGGAGGCGAGCCGACTGGACAACATCAGATGGATCGTGGAGGACGCCCTCAAGTTCGCCCGTCGCGAAGCTAAGAGAGGCAACACATATCAGGGAATCATCCTTGACCCACCGGCATACGGACATGGTCCTGACGGCGAGAAGTGGAAGCTCGACGAGTGCCTCAACGAGATGCTTCAGTGCGTAGCGGCGATCCTCGCTCCACAGGACAGCTTCATGGTCCTCAACCTCTATTCGAACGGCTATTCGGCAGTACTTGGCGAGACCATCGTGAAGCAGGCGTTCTGCCTTAAAAACGCATACAAGTCCCTCGATTTCGGGGAACTTGTATTACGTGACACATACGGCAAGAATCTGCCGCTGAGTGTATTTGTGCGTCTGGCGCGATAGTGCTATTCCTCTATTCCGAGACGGTCGGTAAAGTATTTGCCTATCACATCTGCCAATTCGGTGTTTCCATAGAATTCTGCCAGATCCTTCAGGTCTGACAGATGGATGTAGCATGTCTCCATCTCCCTGCGTGCATAGTCATAATTATACAGGTAGAATTCTGAAGATGCCAACAGTTCTGCGGCAAACCTTGCAGCAAGGTCAGCGCCCTTTTCATCCTCTCCGCATTCATAATAGATGTTGATCATATCCAGGACCATATACTCGTTAGAGAATCCAAGATATACCATATCAAGAGGGAAATTCTCGACAGGAACACATTCCTGACACATGTCGATCATCTCTACAGCACGCTCAGCATCTCCTATCTTGAGCATCTCCTTCGCCACATTGACGAAAAGCTGCCTCTGCGAAAGCACTCCGCAGAAAGTGTAGAAGTTCTGATAGTCCACAAACCAGTCTGTCCTCTTGAGAGCATCCCAAGAGTAGACATTCTTCATCTTGTAATAAAGATCCTCAGGGTCTGCAAATCCGATATCGGTGCTCTTCATCCTGTTCTTTATAGGAACGAACTTATATGAGAATCCCTCATACATAAGGTAGTCCTTGATGCCGATGTTGATGTCTCCGCCCATGCTGAGAAGATGAAGAGGGCGGTCCCACTGGTAGCACGACAGCAGGTCGAGCATGAACAGTTCCGGTTTGGTGAGGTAATTCTTGTCCTTTGGAAGTGTCAGCACGATCTCATCCGGAATCTGATCGGCATATTTCTCATCCAGGATGCCATATTTTATGACGTTCTCCTTGTTGACAGGAATAGAGAACCTCCTTGAGATGATGTAATCAACCCTCTTGTCATTGGTAAGGGTGAGTTTCACGTCAGGATGACGGAATATCCTCATCACATCTGCCAGAGGAATTATGGTGTCGAGCCTGTCCTGGATGAACACATATTCGTTTGTACCATATAGATACTGACGAGGTCCCACTTCGAGGTCAAGCGGCGCAGACTCGTTCACGGCATATTTCATCTGGTCGATATGCCAGTCTGTTCCGAGAAGCGACGTATTCACGATTCGCACGTCAGGACGGATGTTTTCCACTTCCTGCGCATACCAGAGAGGGAATGTATCATTATCGCCATGAGTTACAAGAATACCGTTCGGATCTACCGAATTGAGATAGTTCTTTGCCATCTCAACCGCTGTATAACGGTTGCTGCGGTCATGGTCATCCCAGTTCTCTGAAGCCATGAGTGCAGGTACTCCCAGAAGAAGGGCTGTGACAACTGCTGCAGGAATGACCGGCTTAGAAGCACGTTTCTCAATCCATGAATATATTGCTGCTACCGCAAGTCCGATCCATATGGAGAATGAATAGAATGATCCTGCATACGCATAATCACGCTCACGCACCTGGAAAGGAGGCTGGTTGAGATATATCACAATCGCGATTCCTGTCATGAAGAACATCAGGAATGTAAGCCATGTACCCCTCTTGTCCCTGTCGAACTGGAAGAAAAGTCCGATAAGACCGAGCAGGAGTGGAAGCATGTAATAATGGTTCTTGCCAGGATTGTCCGCAAGATATCCCGGAGCATCTGACTGGTCGCCGAGACGGAACCTGTCAAGGAATCCGATGCCGCTCTCCCAGTTTCCGATGAACGGATCGCCCGGAGTCGGGCTATGGATATCGTTCTGACGGCCTGCGAAGTTCCACATGAAATAGCGCCAGTACATCCAGTTCATCTGGTAGTCGAAGAAGAATCCCAGGTTCTGGAAGAACGTAGGCTTTCCGTGCTCCGCACCGCGTATCTTCTTGCCGCCGCCCGGCATATATGACTCATAGAATGCGATATGGCGCTCGTCAGAGCTCCACATACGTGGGAACAGCATCTTTCCGGAAGCGTCATATGTAACCTTTCCAGGTCCATCAGCCTTGATATACTTGTCTTTGCCTCCCTCAGGCATAGGTGCCCAGTAAGTGGTTTCCTCTATGTCATATGGAGCACCGAAATACTCTCCGTACACAAGCGGATTGCTGCCATACTGCTCACGGCCGAGGTAGCGGCAGAGCGTGAATGCATTGTCCGGCTGGTACTCGTTCGTAGGGGTCTTCACGCTTGAGCGGATGACCACGATCGTGAAGAGGGAGAATCCTATGACGATGGTCGTGAAGCACAGGAGGACAGTATTTGCGAACACCTGCTTCTTCTTCATGGTCCTGAAAAGTCCCCAGAAACATACGCCCAGAAGAGCCAGCATAAAGAATGCAGCACCGGTGTTGAACGGAAGTCCGAGAGTATTCACGAAGAACAGGTCCACATAAGCAGCGAACTTAGGAAGGTAAGGGATAATTCCGAAGAGAATCACTGCAAGTATAACCACAGAAACAAGGAATATCTTGACATACTCCCAGAGCGTATAATGACCGTCCTCTCTCTTCTTATAATAGAACATGAACACCAGCGCCGGAATGGCGAGGAGGTTCAGGAGGTGGATACCGATAGAAAGTCCCATCAGGAACGAAATGAGCACGATCCATCTGTTGGCATATGGCTGGTCAGCCCGCTCATACCACTTGGTCATCGCCCAGAAGACCATGGCGGTGAAGAGGGACGACATCGCATATACCTCACCTTCGACTGCCGAGAACCAGAAAGTGTCGCTGAAAGTGTAGGCGAGAGCTCCCACAGCACCTGATCCGAAGATCGCAATCGCCTTGGCAACGCTGTACGAGCCATCCTCCGAAGGCTTTATGAGTCTTTTCGCAAAGAACACTATGGTCAGATACAGGAAGAATATAGTCAGAGCCGAGCATATTGCATTCATTGCGTTCACAGCAACCGCAGCATGCATATTGTCAGTGAACATTGTGAAGAAGCGGGCAAAAAGCTGGAACACAGGGTTTCCCGGCGGGTGGCCGACCTCAAGCTTGTATGACGATGCGATGAACTCACCGCAGTCCCAGAAGGAAGCGGTCGGCTCGATTGTCAGAAGATATGTGACGGCAGCCACTACGAAGACGAAGACCGCAGTGAGCCTGTTCCACAAGGTGAATTTCTTGTTATTCATTGTCTATCATTTAAATCTTACAAAGATACAATTTAATATACTATATTTGCAAAAATAAATTTTTCGCAAATGGCTGACAACGACTGGAAGAAAAGACTTGGAGTAGTCTTCTCCACCAACCCTGATTTTACATATGAAGAGGAAACGGAGCAGGAGCCTGCAACTCTCGCGCCAGAGAAGCAGAATCTCATCGTTTCAATCGACAGAAAAGGCAGGGGCGGCAAGCAGGTGACCCTGGTCACCGGATTTGTCGGCACTGCAGACGACCTGAGCGAACTGGGACGCACTCTGAAAGTTAAATGCGGAGTGGGTGGAAGCGCCAAGGATGGGGAAATAACCATCCAGGGTGATTTCCGTGACAGGGTGACTGCACTGCTCAAAGAAATGGGATATAAAGCTAAAAGGGGAAACTGATATGCTGTTCAATATATTGGCTCTCATTTCTTTGCTGACAGCGCTTCTGCTTCTGAAGACTCTGGTCGGCATATTTCCGTCACTGCTGGCGTGCATGATAAGATGGAAGGAAAGCGTAAATCTTGATGCAAGCGTCCAGCTAAGCAGAGACAGGGACATCACAGCCCTTGTCCTCATCATTCCATTCTGCCTCACGGTGACCCGCTTCAATCTGTATGCTCCTTCTTTCATGGAACCTTTCAACCAAAACGGACGAATCGGCATAATCCTCGGAACATTCATTCTGTTCATACTTATCAGAACTTTCATCGAACGCATTCTGAGAAAGAACAGGATAAACCAGAAAACGTACAAGACGGCATGCAAGTCATCGTATTCATTCTTCAGCATCCTCACGTTACTGTTGCTGCTGACCGGTGGTATCCTGTCATTCATTGATGTCGCCCCTGAGGTCATCAGAAACGCAATGCTTTGGATATCAGCCACTATTTATGGCCTGTCCTTGTTAAGAAAAACACAAATTTTAGCATCCGGCTCTTCTTTTTTCACAGGTTTTTTGTACCTTTGCGCCCTCGAAATAATTCCGACTGGAGCGTTGGTCGCTTCAGCCATTATTTTTTAAGCCCACGAGAGGCGGAAATACAGGCCCAATTTATATAATGAGCGTTAAGAACATACTGATATCACAGCAGCAGCCGAAGACGGCTTCGCCTTACACCTGCATTGCAGAGAAGTTCGGAGTTGAATTTGATTTCAAGCCTTTCTTCAAGATAGAGCCCCTTACATCCAGGGAATTCCGCGCACAGAGAATAAACATTCTCGACCACACTGCAATCGTCTTCTCAGCACGTACCACCATCGACGCATTTTTCCAGCTCTGTGAAGAGCTTCGTGTCAAGGTGCCTGAGACTATGAAATACTTCTGTACAACTGAAGCTGTAGCAAATTATCTTCAGAAACATATCGTATACAGAAAAAGAAAGATTTTCTTCGGAGACGGAACTCCGGAGTCCATCATAGGTCTGATCGGCACAAAGCACAAGGAGGAAAACTTCCTTATCGCTACAGCCGAATCTTCAAGCAAGGATGCCATCACACGCCTTTTCGAGGAAAGCAAGTTCTCATTTGAAACAGCAGTCTTCGTGAAGCCTGTCTCACAGGATCTCAAGGATGTAGATCTGCACAAATATGACCTCATAGTATTCTTCAATCCTGCGGATGTGAAGTCTCTTTATGAGAACCAGCCTGATTTCACACAGGACGACATAAAGTTTGTATCATACGGAAGGTCAATAGTAAAGGCTATGGATGAAGCAGGTCTCAGCATCGAGATCAGCGCACCTACCGTTGAGGCACCTTCAGTTGCTAAAGCTCTTGAGATTTATCTCACAAAGAACGCATAAAGTGGACGCGAACGCTCCGAATACACTTCCTAAAAAAGAAAGACTCTGCGGCAAGACTGGCATATCAAAGCTTCTGGCCGAGGGAAAGCACGGCTCTGCCGGACCTGTCCG
>SUYV01000062.1:0-2644 GCA_015060255.1 Bacteroidales bacterium
TTTGTGCTCAATAGTACTGAGTTTCAGATGAAGATAACGTTACTTTCTGTCGGAAAGACCGATAAGGATTGGGTAAGACAGGGGCTGGACATCTATGTCTCCAGGCTCAAGCATTATATTCCGTTCTCTGTCGTTGAGATACCGGAACTGAAGAATGTTTCATCTCTTTCCAAGGAGCAGATCAAGACACGGGAGGGAGAACTCATATTAAAGAATGTGCGTCCGACGGATGACGTCATCCTCATGGACGAAAGAGGCAGGCAGTTCTCTTCTGTCGAGTTTGCCAAAGTACTTCAGGATAAGATATCATATATTGGCAAGGATATCGTTTTTGTCATCGGCGGAGCATACGGATTCTCAGAAGATGTTTACAGAAGAGCTGATTCCCGCATTTCACTTTCCAGGATGACATTCTCTCACCAGATGGTAAGAGCCATATTCGCAGAACAGATATACAGGGCATTCACCATCATGAGAGGTGAGCCATATCACCACGAATAACCAAGAAGATGACCAGAGAATTCATAAGTAAAAAACTCCCGCTGATCGGCCTGGTACTCGCATTATCGCTGTTCCTGGCTTCAATGTCGGGCCATGACGTATCAGGAGATACCGCCGGAATTGCGGAGAAGACTTCGGAAAGGCTCAGCAAGCGTCTTGACATTCTTGACATGTATGTCGGGAAAACCTTGGAGAAGGACATCCTGATGAAGAATGCACCGCTGAAAATACCGGAAGACATGGTCATTTACCATTATGTGAACGATTCTCTGATGTGCTGGAGCAATCAGTTTCCGTTAATAAATGACGACATCTCGACCAAACTCGTATTTCACAGACTTAATCCGGTAAACAACAGGCTTGTCTCCCCATTGTGCGATGTGACAGATATTCCGGCATTCATAAATCTGGGATCCAAGTGGTATATCGCCAAGTCGGTCAAAGGAGACAGAAACGACCACGTCATAGCTGGAATCGAGGTCAAGAACACACTGATTGACGACATAAGCAGGACAGACAATGGCGTAAACAAGAATCTGAAACTGCCCGGGAAATATTCCGTGGAGCCTCTCAATGTAACCGGAGGCAGTCCGGTGATCATAGACGGCAGGCCGCTGTTCAAGATCATGTATAACACTGACATGGCCAGCCCGTTCTTCGACAGCTCGGTTCTAAGATGGTTCGCTCTCCTGCTCTTCACACTGACCATGCTCCTGTTCCTGGCTGGTCACAGGACCTTCAAGGCTTATTTCACGGTAGTACCTACATTGACAATACTTACTGCCATCGCATTCATATGGGGCCTTCAGATGAACGGAAGACAGGCAGTCTTTTCACCGAACATATTCGCAGACGGCGTATTCCCGTCTTTAGGTGCACTGCTCATCATCAATACGTTCATCCTGATAATCAATCTGTGCACATTCTTTATCAAGGGAAGAATCAGTCAGTCCCTCACAAGGAATGAAAGCAGAAAGAGAACACGACTCATAATTTACTGCATAGGCACCCTTATGGAGACTGCGGCCATATGCGCATATGGTTTCCTTACCTTACGCAGTTTCATACTGAACTCCAATGTGACTCTGGAGCTATACAAGATAAGCAGCAATTTCACATATCCGGCAGTAATATACCTTTCATATACCGGACTGGCATTATGCGTTTTGCTGAAGATACAGATGCTCAGACCTGCAATCTGGGAATTCACAGGCAGACATTATAACGTCCTATCCCGCAAGAGTCTGGTAATATTTGCATTCATCACATCTGCAATCTTCGTCATCACATCCAGCAGGCTTGGATTCCACAAGGAGGAAGACAGGATCAGGGTATGGTCAAACAGGCTTTCGGTAGAAAGGGATCTCGGATTGGAAATACAGCTCAGAAGCGTCGAAGAAGGCATTGCAGGAGACCAGCTGATAGCATCTCTTGCTGCAATGGACAACACGTCAGGCGTCATCCTGAACAGAGTTACGGAATACTATCTCAACCGCACAAGACAAGCCTATAACATAGGGGTGATGATGTACAAGGAGGGCGACCAGGCAGGCCAGGCAATCCTGAACAACATAGTCCATACAGGTGAGCCGATCGCAGACGGGTCACGATTCCTGTTCATCTCAGACAACTATGGCAGAAGCAGATATGCCGGAATCTTCCTGTTCTATCAGCCGGACAGCGGGCTTACCCAGATGATTCTTCAGGTCGAGCCTGACAGCAACAAGGAAGCTCGCGGATATCAGAACATACTCGGTCAGTTCAGGCAACCGGGAGATGTCAACATACCGTCTTTCTATTCATACGCAAAATACAAGAACGGCAGATTAAGTTCATACAAGGGAAATTTCCCATACCCGACAGCACCGAACATATACAGGACAGCCATAAGTCCGGATGAGGAATCATGCATCATGCGCCGTGGGGGATACCTGCATTTCATAAACCGTGTCGGTGACCAGGAAATCATAGTGATATCACGCAGCCAGAGGAAATGGCTGACGTTCTTCACCTCGTTCTCATATCTGTTCCTTACACTCAGTCTGCTGGCATTCATCCTTCCTCGAAGAAAGAAGAAGGACGGCGTTCTGAAAAGCAATTACTTCAAGACCCGCATCAATACCATACTTTTCACATCATCGTT
>SUYV01000062.1:2744-5576 GCA_015060255.1 Bacteroidales bacterium
GCGCAGACATCAACAATCTCGAGTATATCATTTATAAGAGAGAAGATGAGATTTCATCGCTTGTAGATGCGTACAACCGAATGGTAAAGGATCTGTCGGACTCCACCAGACAGCTGGCCCAGGCCGAGCGTGACAAGGCATGGAGCCAGATGGCGCGTCAGGTCGCACACGAAATCAAGAACCCTCTCACCCCTATCAAGCTGGAAATCCAGAGACTGATCAGGCTGAAACAGAACAACAATCCCAGATGGGAGGAGAAGTTCGATCAGGTTGCAGCAGTAGTGCTTGAGCACATCCAGATACTTTCCGACACTGCCAATGAGTTCTCGACTTTCGCGAAGCTGTATACAGAGGAGCCAGTCCTAATAGACCTCGACAAGACGCTCAAGGACCAGCTGACGATATTCGACAACAGGGAAAACATTGTCTTTTCTTATATAGGTCTGGAAGAGGCATACGTAATGGCTCCTAGACCACAGCTTATACGCGTCTTCGTAAACCTCATCACCAATGCCATACAGGCTGTGGAGATCCAGCAGAAGGAAGCTGAAGATAAAGGTGAAAAGGTCGATATGGGACGCATCCTCATATGCTTGAGGAACAGCACCAAGGAAGGATACTATGACATCGTCTTTGACGATAACGGCCCGGGAGTCAAAGGAGAGAACCTGGACAAGCTGTTCACACCGAATTTCACGACAAAAACCGGTGGAACAGGCCTGGGACTGGCAATCTGCCGCAATATCATCCAGAAATGCGAGGGCGAGATCACTTATCAGAAGTCATTCTCGCTCAACGGTGCCAGCTTTATCGTCACAATACCTAGTATACGTAAGCCTTGACGTCAGCCGCCGTTATCTTGTCACCTGAAAGGATAAGCAGACGCTCCACGACATTGCGAAGTTCCCTGATGTTGCCGGTCCATGTCTTGTTGACCAGAAGCTGCATGGCGTCAGGTTCAAGTTTCCTTGAAGGCATACCGGTTTCAGCACATATCTGCTCGATGAAATGATCCACAAGCAATGGAATATCGTCCTTACGCTCATCAAGCGTAGGGACATTTATCACTATGACGCTCAATCTATGATACAGGTCTTCCCTGAATGTACCTTTTGCAATCTCTTCCTTAAGGTTCTTGTTGGTAGCCGCAACCACACGCACATCCACCACGATATCCTTGTCGCTTCCGACTCTTGAGAGTTTCTTTTCCTGAAGCACCCTCAGCACCTTGGCCTGGGCTGCCAACGACATGTCACCGATTTCGTCAAGGAACAGAGTTCCACCGTCAGCCTGTTCGAATTTGCCCTTATGCTGCTTGATTGCCGAAGTAAACGATCCTTTCTCATGTCCGAAAAGCTCACTTTCTATAAGTTCCGAAGGGATGGCCGCACAGTTAACCTCGATATAAGGCATAGAGGAACGACGGCTCTTCTGGTGCAGATTGCGGGCTACAAGTTCCTTTCCGGTTCCATTCGAACCTATGATGAGCACACGCGCATCTGTTGGAGCCACCTTGTCTATCATCTCCTTGATATGTCGGATAGGCTCGGACTCTCCTATCATCTGCTGCCCGTAAACCTTCTTCTTCAGGATCCTTGTCTCCTTGACAAGGTGCACCTTATCCTTTGCATTCTTGATGGTTATAAGGATCCTGTTCAGGTCAAGAGGCTTCTGAATGAAATCGAAGGCTCCCTTCTTGATACATTCCACAGCGGTATCGATGTCACCGTGACCTGATATCATCACCACTGCAGCATCAATGCCCATGGCAGTGAACCTGTCAAGTACTTCCATACCGTCCATCTCCGGCATCTTGATGTCGCAGAATACTACGTCATACTTTTCCTTTTCAACCATTGAACAGCCCTGAACACCGTTCTCAGCCGTATCCACATCATATCCTTCATCAGCAAGGATCTCCTTGAGGGAATTCCTGATGGATCTTTCGTCATCAATAATGAGAATCTTCATATTTCGAGGTTTTGCTTTACAAATATCGACATTTTTGGGAGTTTACACAATATTTTATAATTTTGCTAGGTTTTAAGCAAAATCTATGCAAGTACCTGATATCATCATCGCCATCGACGGCTATTCTTCTACCGGAAAAAGCTCCTTTGCAAAAATCATAGCAAAAGAGTTCTCATTTCTATATCTTGACTCCGGAGCTCTTTACAGAGGCGTGACCCTTTTCGCCATTGAGAACGGATTCATAAGCGATGACTGCACCATTGACGTGCCTGGTCTTGACAAGGCCTTGAACGACCTGGACCTGCATTTCGGCGAAAACGGAACCTATATAGGCGAAAGATGCATTGAAACGGAGATAAGGTCACTGGCCGTAGCAGGTAAGGTAAGCCCTATTGCTACCGTACCTGAGGTAAGAGCCTTCGTCGACAAGAAACTGAGAGAATTCGGTGCATCGAAGAGAGTCGTCATGGACGGACGTGACATCGGTACGACAGTATTCCCTAATGCAGAACTGAAGATATTCATGACGGCCGACCCTATGATCAGGGCACAGAGAAGAGCGGCCGAAATGACTGCAAAAGGTATAGAAGTTGACATACAGGACGTACTCAAGAACCTTCAGGAGCGCGATTACATAGACTCTCATAGGGAGGCATCTCCTCTGAGTCAGGCCGAGGACGCCATCGTGCTGGACAATTCACATATGACCATGGAAGACCAGCTCGTATGGCTCAAGGGTATCATTTCTGAACGTTTCGGATGCTAAAACAGACAAGGTATGCTTACGGTTGACATTGACAGCAATTCCGGATTCTGCGCAGGAGTGATCAGAGCGATAGGAAACGCAGAGAAATTCCTTCA
>SUYV01000026.1 GCA_015060255.1 Bacteroidales bacterium
TTCTGCTGCGAGGCCGAGCTGCTCGAAAACCGCTCGGAGAAGGACCTCTGCCGCACCCAGACGGTGCTCCGCATAAAAGGAAACGGAGCAGAACGAAAAGCCGTCTGCTCCGAGTATTTCCTGAAGAATCCTATCGGCAACCACCACGTCGTGTTCCCTGGAAGCCACAAGGATCTGTTTGAAGCCTTCTGTCAGTTCTAGGCAAGAAGGTCAGCTATTGCAGCCATATCGCATTTCTCACGGGTGTATGCCTGTGGGAAGGAAAGGCCTGCGCCGAGGATTTCGTATCCCATCGCCTCGGCAAGCGCGTTGAGCTGGTTGACGCTTGAGCCCGACCATGTGTATGAGCCGAACGCGTAGAAGCGTCTGCCCTTGATGGCGCGAGCCTGAAGGGCCTTCATGAATGTCTCGACAGGAGGGAAGATGCCGTTGTTGTATGTCGGCGACCCCGCAACTATAGTATCATATTTGAATACATCGCGAAGCGCGCCTGACACGCCAAGCTCACCTGCGTTGTTGCATGCGAGGTCATGGATTGCGTATGGGATGCCGCGGGCCTCGAGCTCGAGGGCGAGGGCATCGGCCGCAGCGGCAGTGTTGCCGTACATCGAGCCATAGACTATGCAGACTCCCCTCTCCACTTCATATCGGCTCATCTTGTCATAAAGAGCCACGACCTGCTGTATGCACTCATGCCATACAGGACCGTGCGTGCTGCATATTCTCTTGATATCCAGACCTCTGAGCTTCTTCAGGGCAGTCTGTACGGGGTTGCCATACTTGCCGACAATATTTGAATAATAACGGATCATCTCGTCGCGATATTCCTCGAATGTATCAGGATTGTCAACGACGTCCTCGTCAACAGCCTTGAATGTACCGAAGGCATCTCCCGAGAACAATGTACCCTCCTCTGCAAGCCATGTGACCATGGTCTCCGGCCAGTGGACCATCGGGATCATATGGAAGGTGAGGCTGCAGCTGCCGAGGCTTATCTTGCCGCCTTCAGCAATGACTGTGATCCTGTCTTCCGGTGTTCCATAATATCCCTTGAGCATTGGAACCGTCTTGGCGTTAGCCACAATCTGCATCTGAGGATATTTCTCCAGCATGTATGCTATGAGTGACGAATGATCCGGTTCCATGTGGTTTACCACGAGGTAGTCTATCGGACGCTCGCCTATGGCCTCCTTCACATTGGCCAGAAACTCTTCCTCAAATCCGCACTCGACAGTGTCAATGAGCGCTACCTTCTCATCTGCAACAACATATGAATTATAGCTCACGCCATATGGCAGCGGCCATAATCCTTCAAAAAACACCTTGTCAAAATCATTGACACCTACATAATATGTTCTTTCGCTTAACTGTACCATAATCCTTTTAATGTTTAATCGGACAAAATTAGTGTCTTTTTCGGAATATGACCTGATTATTCATGACAAAATTGATGATCCCGGTCACGCACATCGCAACAAGGTTGCAGATGACCACATCCCAGCCGAATATGCGCTCCACAAGCAGCAGGAATCCCAGCCTCAGCAGAAAGACAGCTGTGCATGACAAATCATAATACAGGAATGTCAGAAAAGGGTTCCGCGTCTTCTTCCTGTCTTTCCATACATAGAAATACGAAATGAGGAAGTTGGTGATGACGGCACACTGGAAGGATATCGCCGGAGAGACTACATATTCGCCCCAATACCCTTTCGTGAAGACCAGGTCAGAAAGAATCCACAGGACAAGCGTGTCGACCAGAGTGCCGGCAAGACTTGTCCCGGAATACTTCAGGAATCTGACCAGTGTCCTCCACATGGTGTCAGTCCATCTTGTGCGGAGGATCTATCCTGGCGTAGCCCTTCGCATCGTTTATTATGGTCACGAGATATATCAGCGACAGCACAAGGAGAATGAATATTCCCACAAAGTCAAGGGCTGCGAAGGTCAGGTCATGACCGAAAAGCACGAAAGTGTGCGAGAACTCGCTCAGAGGCCTGATAAGGGCGAAGAGCGTGTTTACTATTATCATTATGATCCTGAACTCCGTCGGTCCCATCTTGGCGTATGTGAGTCTGAACTCTTTCTTAAGATGGGCATTGATGCTGACATTGATGGTAAGCAGGAGATATACGACCAGCACCATAAGAGCAAGACTGAAATGCATCAGCCCCGAGAGTCCGACGCCGACGAATATCATAACTTCATTGACAGCGTCGATGGTATGGTCGAGATAATAACCATATATGGGACGCTGATGGTTGCGGACCCTCGCCAGCGTGCCGTCCAGCGAATCTCCATACCAGTTGATCACAAAGCCCAAGGAACTGAGCCACAGGAAGTTTATATTTCTCCCCGCCAGAGCATATCCCACCGCAATCACCAAGGCTCCGAAGGTGCCTATATAGGTCAGGATATCCGATGTCATCCAGCGCGGCTGCCTCTGGGCCAGCCACACCAGCACTTTCTTTTCAAGGGCATTCAGAACCGATGTCTGAATCCTTACCGCATCTGCCTTATTTCCCATAAGTATCTTTATTTACAAGGTTATATACCGAAGACCTCAGAAACGCTCTCAAGCCATCCACATCTTTGAATTTCGACTGCTGTTCAGGGGTTATCATTTCCCCGATGCTGATTCTCGTCCGCTTGCCTCTCTTGTTGAACACTTCGGAGGGCAGGCGGAGCAGACGGACACGCCAGTCAATGAGCCCGAGAGAATAATAGAAATCCGAATTCCGGTCCATGAATGCCACCGGCAGCACCGGGACCTTCAGTTTCATTATCAGCCTGACAGCAGCCTCCTGCCACTCGCGGTCCCTGATGCATCGGTCCTTCAGACTGAGGTCCGAAACGGCTCCGGACGGGAATATTCCCAACGGGTGTCCTGCCTTGACATGCTCCATAGCCGCCTTGACGCCCATTATGCTCTCCCTGGTCGGAGCCTCCTTGACATTACCGGTCGGTGTAACGCAGATGAAATTTTCTCCAAGAGTCTCTATCCTGGAAAGGAATCTGTTCACCATGACCTTGTAGTCGGGACGAAGATGACCGAAGATATCGACAAGCATCACTCCGTCGATGCTTCCGTAAGGATGGTTGCTGATGGTGATGAACGGGCTGTCAGGAAGCGACACCAGGCGCTCCGGATGAAGAATTTCGTAGTCCACACCTATATCCTTCAGCACAGACTCGGCGAAAGCTGGACCACGATGCAAAGAGTTCCTGTCATACAGGTCATTGACCTTGTCTACAGCCAGCGCCTTCATCAAAAGACGTGCAAAGGCATTGCCTGCCTTTCCACGGAAGGCAGGAGCGACGGATCCCAGCTCGTTGAGAGTAAGAAGAGGCATAGCAGTCATTTTTGTCTGTCTTCAAGCAAATTGTGTGACAAAACGCTTTGGATACAGACCAAAATTTATCCAAACCGAAGAAGGTTTTTGCCTCAACGGCTGATTTTTGCTATATTTGAGAGATTGAAATACAGAACACTATGAAACTTTACTCCATCATCGCGGCAGGCGTGGCATTGATCGCCGCCGTTTCATGCTGCCGGCAGGCAGAGCAGACATGCACCGAAAACCAGGTCATCGAAAACATCATGTCAAGACGCAGCATCCGCAAGTATAAGCCGGTCGCAGTGTCCCGCGACACTCTCCAGACCATACTAGAATGCGGAATCAACGCCCCTAACGGAATGAACAAGCAGTCATGGGAAGTGCGCGTAGTGGACAATCCTGCAGTAATGGAGGAGATCCAGGCTATGATGACCGCATCAAACCCTGAGGCTAAGCCGGAAATGGTGAAGGGCTGCTTCAGAGATGCCCCTGTCATGATATTCATCGCCAATGACCCGTCATATGACTGCTCGCCGATCGACTGCGGACTGCTGTCGGAGAACATCATGCTCTCGGCTTGGTCCCTCGGAGTAGGCTCGGTATGCCTCGGAAGTCCGATAAGATTCCTCGTGAACTCGCCAGAGGCGATGGCAAAGCTTGGATTCAGCGAAGGCTACACACCGATAATCTGCATCGGACTCGGATATGCAGCGGAAAGTCCCGAAGCAAAGCCTCGTGACTGGAGCAAGGTCAAATATGTAGAATAACTATTTGCGGTGTCCCGGACCTTCTGGGAACCATCCCTTGCGCACACGTTCACGCTGATGAAAGAGCTCAAGGATGCTCCAGAATGAAGAGAATGCAATGACACCGAAGATTGTCGACACGATCAGATTGCAGACAAGCACTGACAGGACTGCGAAGACAAGGCCGGCAAGCACGAATATCCACCAGCACTTGACACCAAGGTAATATTCCGCCTTGATGACGATTGGATGGAAGAAACCGATTACAAGAAAAGTGGCAAGTCCCACAAGCAGTCCGCTGAAATTCATAGTTACAATAAAATTTGGTATCTTTGCATAAGGTGTTAGCCCCGCAAAGATACCATTTTTTTCATATTAAAACAGCAATGACTCCCTGCTTCGCCATAATAGACAGCAACACCCTCAGCAGAATGTCGCTCCAGAGCATTCTCAAGGACATCTATGACCAGGTCGAAATATACCCGTACCGAGACATAGTAGAGTTCATACGCGACTCGAACAGGCACTTCGTGCATTTCTTCGTCAGCGCCGACATCCTTTTCGCTGACGCGGACGAGTTCGAGACGCTCAAGCCTCAGACTACAGTGATATGTCAGGGGCATGGCGAGGCGTTCGCCAGAGCAGGATTCAGGACAGTGGACTGCACGATGTCAGAGCAGGAAATCGTCAGCGCTCTTCTGGAACTCGACGAAAGTCTCAAAAGGAAAAGCGAGAACAGCATCAGCATAACCGACAAGCTGTCGGCACGCGAGAAGGAAGTCCTCATACTGATAGTCAAGGGATTCATCAACAAAGAGATAGCGCAGCATCTGAACATCTCCACTCCGACAGCCATCTTTCACAGAAACAACATCTGCGAGAAACTTCAGACCAGATCCATCGGCAAACTGACGGTTTACGCTGTGCTTTCGGGCCTTGTGGACCTGAAGGATATCTAGCGGACAAGCAGCTCCTGAAGATTGAACTTCAGCTGGACCATCTGCTGAGTGCCGCAATACTTCTGGCCGTTGAAATGGAATATGGCGGCCAGCCTTATCTTCAGATATTTCGACGAGCCTTTGATGTCCGGTTCATAGAAGACTTCAAGCCTGTCATACAGTCCGGGACCGGCAGTGCCGTTGTCATATACCCTGTAGAAAGGGTCTCCCATGTAAAGAGAAGGGCCATACTTTGTGCCCGTATTGTCCTTGCTGTTGTAGTATGGCATCAGGTCCGTTCCATAATACATGCGGTTGAGAATTCCCACATTCCAGTTGCGCACTTCCAGGTCAAACTCCCCTCCTCCCGGGAACACATAGCCGCTGGCATGTTCCCTGTCGTTCTGCAAGCCCTGCAGCCACCCGAAACGCATGGAGAACTTCTGCATGTTCATCATATGCCCGAAGTCAAAACGGAGATATGGATTTATGAGGATATTATCCACTACACCCTTATGTCTGTCGGAGTTTGCGTAATGATACATATAGGCTGAATATCCAAGAGACAGCATCGAGGCAAGCCTGCCTTCTCCGCTGGAGAATATCATGAACCTCTCCCTGCTGTCATTGCCATACTGTCCCATCCAGTCGCATGCCACTTCGAAATGCGCCTTCGGGCGGTTGAACTGCAACAGAAGGCCTTCAAGATTATTGTCATAAAAGGTAAGCGAATCCGAGAAAAACGCCGGAGAATACTCTCCATCGGTCTTCTTACGAGGAAATATGCCGGCATACATCGTCATTTCGGTCTCACCGAAATCTTTCTGAAGCCTGTAATATAGTGTAACCTCATTCAGAAGTCTGTCAGTCCTTCCGCCGAAATCCTTCATGACATCCACGCCTATCATGACCTTATGGTCAGCATCCGTCTCCGGCTGAGCAATGGCTAGGCCCACTGACGGAGTGACACGGGCTCCAAAGATGGTCATTGAACGCGAAAATGCACTCTTGTATAGTTCCCTGTTATCGAAATTCATCTCGAAATCAACGTCATAGGCGAACTTTACGGACTTGTCTCTGGCCACAGAGACAACGGTGAAGGCCGTGATGAGCAGGATGGATATGAATAATCTTCTATAAGTCAGCATATTTTCAGGTCTAAAATCTTTCAAAGATAGCACTTTTCGCGTATTTTTGCACAAATCTGAATTCAAGATGAAACTGCAGACACCCGTAACCGACGAAAGATGTAATGTCGGAATATCATACAATGACAAGATCATGATGCTGGGAAGCTGTTTTTCGGACAGCATTGGCACTCAACTGAAGAACTTCGGCTTCGATGTGTGCGTCAATCCTTTCGGCACACTGTACAATCCGGCATCCATACTCTCCAGCATCAGACGCCTTATCAGCGGCGATCCTTTCACAGCTGAAGAATGCGTCAGCATCGGAGCCGGGGACGGACGCATCTGCTCATTCAGCCACCACACATCGTTTGCACGCGGTTCCGAGGAGGATTTCATTGAAAATGCCAACAGGAAGCTGCAGGAAGCGCATTCCTTCTTCATGGAATGTAACAAGATCATCATTACCCTCGGCACCAGCTGGTGTTTCAAGCATGTAGAGAAAGGCAGGATCGTGTCAAACTGCCTCAAGAGAAATGCGGCAGAGTTTGAAAGGATTTTCCTTGACGAAATCCAGACAGTGGCGATGCTCAACGAGATCGTGACTCTCTGTCACGACAAGGAATTCATATTCACGGTGAGTCCCATACGCCATTTCAAGGACGGTGCGCACGGCAACCAGCTCAGCAAGGCATCACTTCTTCTGAGCGTGGACAAGATCATAAGGTCAATGGGATCCGGTCTGGACTATTTCCCTGCTTATGAAATAATGATGGACGAGCTGAGAGACTACAGATTCTACGCAGACGACATGTGCCATCCGTCACAGCAGGCCGTGGACTACATCAGAGAGCGTTTTCTTGACTGGGCACTTCCTGCGGACGAACAGGACAGGCTGAAAGAAAACATCCGCGCCTACAGGCACGGATGTCATATCGTGAAATAAATTCTGTTTTCTAGAAGTTAAAGCCGACACCTACATAGAATACACCGGTGTGGATAGAAGACTTGAAATTGTCTGATTTAGGTCCAGTGTATCTGTTGAGCATTCCGATGTTGTAGCCAAGCTTTACATTAAGGTTCTCGAGGAAAGTGGCACCGACGCCTACACCAAGCTTGAGATCGAAGCGGCCGTAAGCAGGATCACCCTCTGGCTTGACAGCTGATGATGAGCCACTGCCCTTTGTAACTGTCTTGCCTGTATAGTTGTAATACTTCATGACATAGTCATCTGCACTGACCTTATTAACTGAAGAAAGACCAAAAGAGAAAACCGGGCCTACGAAAGCAGAAAGCTTTACAGAACCAAGGTCATACGAATACTTCACATTGACAGGAACATCAAGATAATGCTCTGCTATAGCTTCTCTGGTCACAACACCGAGGACTTCTTCTGAATCAGACTCACCGGCGAAAGTATAACGGAGGCCTGGCTGAAGTCCGAGTGAACCCCATCCTTTATCAAGGAAGTTCCAGTCATATGTAGCTTCCACATAGAATCCGTCAAGACCTTCACTGTCTTTTTCATCTGCCAATCTGGTGACATTATTAAGATGGTTGTAACCGATTCCTACACCAAACTGTGCATTTGCATCGACCGCAAGAAACATTGCCGCCGCTGCAAGAATAAAATAAAACTTCTTCATATCAATCTTAAATTAGTTAATACATTATCCAATCAAAGTGTATGCAAAAATAAGTCTTATGAATTTCCATTAAAATAGAGCGGTTTGTCTTTTAGATTACAAATAGTGTCAAAAGGGAGAATAATTTATATTTCCGAATAAATTCAACATAAATCACTTTGAAAATACAAAACTTTAACTCACCTTTGTAGTGTACTACTTCACTAATACACCGCAAAGAACAACTTCCACAAGGAAGACTTAACATATAGACATTAAAAACATAACACTATGATCACAATCAAAGATCTTGGATTCAGCTACGGCGACATGCCGGTACTGAAAAACATTACGATGAATCTGGAAGAAGGCCGCATCTATGGCCTTCTCGGAGGAAACGGAGTCGGAAAGACTACCCTACTGACCTTGCTTTGCGGACTCAAGAAGCCGCAGCTCGGATCTATAGACATCGACGGGTACGCTCCATACGACAGAAAGCCGACATTCCTTGCCGACCAGTACTATCTGAGCGATGAGGTTGCAGCAATGAACATGAAAGCTGCTGACTATGCTGTCAATTACGGAAAATTCTGGACAGGATTCGACATGGGCAAATTCAACGAGGTGATGAATGTCTTCGAGGTCGATGCGCAGCAGAAGATGAACAAGATGTCATTCGGACAACTGAAGAAGACATACATCGCCTTCGCGCTGGCATGCAACACCAAGTATCTGTTCATGGATGAACCGACTAACGGCCTTGACATCCCCTCAAAGGCACAGTTCAGAAAAGCCATCACCAGATATACACACGAAGATTCCGTGATACTGATTTCTACGCATCAGGTACGTGATCTTGAAAACATCATCGACCCGATCATCATACTCGACCGCCAGGACGTGCTCCTGAATGCGTCTGCCGCTGAAGTTTCTGAGAAACTGTATTTCGACTATAGCAGCGAAAAGAATCCTGACGCGCTCTACTGCGAGATGATTCCGGGCGGAAACATCCAGGTATATCCCAATCAGACAGGTGAGGACAGCAAGGTAAATCTCGAGGCTCTCTTTAACACTGTCCATCAGCACAAGGAACTTATCAAAGGAATCTTTAACAAATAGACACCATGAAAAACGATATATTCAATTTCCGCAGATTCGGAAAATATTTTTCTACAGACTTCAGAACGTGCTGCGCAAACTATGGGCTCAGCCTTCTCACCATTTCCCTGCTATCACCTGTGGCACTGTATTTCATTACAGCAGCATTCAATATGATGCTGGGAAACGGCTGGGATGGCCCGGATATGGGACTTCGAGTATTTGTATTCGTAGTTGCAATGATATGTCTGGTTGTGACTATGCCGGTAAAATGCTACGGCAGGATCACTGAAAAGCAGTACGGCTCATTCTGGCTTACTCTACCCGCATCCAGATTGGAGAAATTCGCAAGTATGATTCTGATGACCTGCATCATCGTTCCGGTATCGGGAGCATTGCTGTATCTGGGTCTGGATGCTGCGATATGCGCATTGGACAGCACCTGCGGCCAAAATCTGGTAGCCGGCGGTATGGAACTTCTGCAGAAAATGGGAGAAGCCCAGGATGTTACATTCAACTTCATTGACGAGAACATTACAATAGAGGATGCTACGCTGGCCCAGGAAATCATCAGGCAGATAAACAATCCTTGGATGTATCTGGACGAAATATTCTGCGTCACTCTGCCATTCCTGCTTGGAGCGATTTTCTTCAAGAACGGAAAGACAGTGAAAACAATTCTGGCGCTCTTTGCAATCAGCACAGCCACAAGCATAATATGCTCACCTATTCTGACCAAATGGGCTCTGGAAATAGTCAATACTGCCAATGAAGACCCTATGGCAATATTGCAGATGTTCAACAACAAGCTGTTCAAGAATCTTGTGCTCATAGATACAGTCACCGACACCGTGACAAATCTCGCCCTGATGGCCGGCATCTGGTTCAGGATCAAGACCTTAAAACATTAGGATCATGGAATTCAACGGCAACAAATCAATATATCTGCAGATATGCGATGCGATATGCGAGCGGATTCTCAGCGGAGAACTTGCACCGGATGTACGTATAATGTCTGTACGCGAGTACGGAGCAGAGATCGGAGTAAACCCCAACACCGTGATGAGGGCGTATGAAAAGCTCACAAACGACGGCATCATATACAACAAGAGGGGTATCGGCTACTTCATCAGCAGTGACGCAGCAGAAACAGTCAGGGCAAGCCAGAGAAAGGAGTTTCTTGAAAATGAGCTCCCTGAAATAATAAGGAAGATGAAGCTTCTGGGACTGTCACCGGAAGAGTGTTTGCAGGTAAATGAAAAATAATTAAATTTGCAGCATCTAAGACCTGAGCCGGAGTAACAAGCCCGGAATGAAAAGAACATTGATACATATATTCATACTGCTGTTGTCCGCAACAGCAGTATTGTCGTGCAGTGCCGAAATCCATGACGCATTCAATCCGCCATTTGACTATGAAGAAAGTCCCATGAGCATATTGATCACAGGTATTGTCACTGATAATGACAGCGGCGAACCTTTGGAAGGCATATCCATAAAATTCAAGGCATTCCCGAAAAGCGGCACAGAATCTACATCGGTCGTCTCTGACCGGGTCTATACAGACAACAGAGGAATATTTACAATTCAGACAGCTGCTCCGGAATACTCCTTGTCATGCATCCTGATTGCAGAAGATGAGAATTCGGTATACGACAGCAGGTCCAAGGAGATAATTGTGACATGGAGCGGTCCGTCATTTGACAACAATACAAATACGTTCGTGGTCAATGACTGCAACTTCAGTTTAACTAAAAAGCAGTGATATGAGAAGGATCAACATAGCAATAACAGCCATATTGTGTCTCTTTCTTACATCATGCATGGCTGAACACATTGACGGCGAAATCATTATGGCAAACGGATATCAGATCAACGGACGTGTCCTGGATCAGGAAGAGAATCCGATACCGCATATAAAGGTCACACTAGAATGGAAAGGTCAGGACAGCCCTATCGTAATCTACACATCAGACAAAGGCATCTTCTATACGATAATGGAAAATCTTCCAGACACTTATCCCTTCACGATAGATATCACTCTGGAAGACATTGACGGAGAAAGAAACAACGGAATATATGAATCAGAATCAGACCAGATAACGATACCGGAAGAGAATGACAACAAGATTATAGATCCGGTTTACCATCTGACTCTCTCCACTGCTTCGGAGAACATCCCACAATCTTGACAAACTGTCTATGGAAATTTGACTTATCGCTGAAGCCTGACGCTTCGGCGATAATATTTATTGATGCATCCTTGTTCTCAAGCAGCAGACGCTTAGCTTCTTCTACCCTGAGATTCGTCCTCCATGTCCTGAAATCCACTCCTATCTTTGTAGTGAAATACAGATGGAGGATTTCCTTCGAAGTATGAAGTTCCAAGGCGATTTCATCCCTGGTACGGTCATATTCCTTGTATTTCTTATCCTTCACCCACCTTTCGATGGATTTCTGGAGCTTGGCAAATTCGGATGCAGTATATTCAGGAAGTGAAACCTCATCATTCTGATCCGACTTGCGGCGTGAAGCCAGCTTCTTCCTGCGGTTCTCATCTATTCTACGCATCAGGTCCTGACCGGAAAGCGCCTTATACGCAAATGCATCCAGCATTATCTTATGGCTGCCGAGGAACGAGATGAAATTTGCAGAGAAGTAAATAAGGAAAACAGCATACCACAGGATATAGATCTTCATGAACCCACGTGGCAACAGCATATATACCAGAATGAATACCTGGGTAAGCATCATGATGACATAGCAGAAACGGATCCACCTTATCCTGCGATCTTCATCCTCGTCATAATACTGTTCGATCTTCTTGACACTCTTCTTATAAACTTTATGGAACAGCAGGATATGTATCGTACACTGAATAAGGAAAAGCACTACAGATGAAGTAAGTAACATTGTCCTGTACCATGAGGGATCCCAGAAAAAAGAACTTACGACTACAAAGCTGAGCACTGCCACCAGTCCGACATTAAGGAAGAACTTGTCATTGTCAATGAAATTGTCTTCAAGTACATTGATCAGCGAATATGACAGGATTGCAGATGATATTGCAGTTACGACAAACATCATCAGTGATGCGAAAGTGTCATAATTGGCAATACCCGAATACCTGAAAGTCATGATCATCAAGACCGTACATACCAGGAAACATACAGCCATAGTATTCTTTGCCTTTGAGATCTTACGTGAATAATCCGTATTGGGCACCTTGATAAGCAGGAGTATAAGGCTCAAGACAAATGATGTGACTATGGTTATGATGAGCGACAGTTCTGTATTGAAGACGAAACCTACTAGACTGGACATTGGATCTGTGTGCTATTGGTTAAGAAAAAAGCCGCCGGTCATGAGGCCGGCAGCTCGAAAATATCATGTTTACGATTACCAGCCGAGTACGTAAGAGAAGATGAGCGGAGCCACGATTGTCGCATCTGACTCGACGATGAAGCGCGGAGTGTCGATGTCGAGCTTGCCCCATGTGATCTTCTCGTTAGGAACTGCACCTGAGTATGAACCATATGATGTAGTACAGTCTGAGATCTGGCAGAAGTATGCCCAGAGCGGAACATCAGGCCATGCAAGGTCCTGAGCCATCATAGGAACAACGCAGATCGGGAAGTCACCTGCTGTACCGCCACCGATCTGGAAGAAGCCTACGCCCTGTCCGCCGCAGTTCTCACGGTACCACTCTGTGAGGAAGATCATGGTCTCGATACCGTTCTTGATCATGTTAGGATCGAACTCACCGCTGATGCAGTGTGCGGTGTAGATGTTTGCTGTAGTACAGTCCTCCCATGCAGGAACCACGATAGGAATGTTCTTCTCGCATGCTGCAAGCACCCAGCTGTCCTTAGGGTCGATCTCGTAGTACTGCTCGAGAACGCCGCTGCGGAGGAGCTTGTAGATCACTTCCCATGGGAAGAGTCTCTCGCCAGTAGCCTTCATCTCGTTCCATACGTCGAGGAGGTGGTCCTCAAGACGGCGGAATGCCTCTTCTTCAGGAATACATGTGTCAGTGACACGGTTCATATGCTTGTTGAGAAGCTCCTTCTCCTGCTCAGGTGTAAGGTCACGGTAGTTAGGAACCCTGTAGTAGTGGTTGTGAGCCACGAGGTTCATGATATCCTCCTCAAGGTTGTTTGCCGAGCAAGACACGATCTGGATCTTGTCCTGACGGATCATCTCTGCGAGAGAGAGACCGAGCTCTGCGGTCGACATGGCGCCTGCCATTGCAAGCATCATCTTTCCGCCCTTGTTCATGTGCTCGTCATATGCCTTTGCTGCGTCTACGAGGGCTGCAGAGTTGAAATGACGATAATGATGGGTGATAAACTGTGAAATAGGTCCTTTCATTTTGCTGTATTTTTATTACGTTAGTTGTTGCGTAGATTTCATATATTCTGCGAAATTACGGATTTTTTCGCTATTTTTGCAATCGTTTTTCGGACATTTTCTGAAAACGGACGAAACTTAACACAATTTATTATTAGAAGATGCTGGATATCAACACAATAGAGAAGCTGGACAAAATCGCCACTCCTTTTTATTACTATGACATGGACCTGTTCCGCAGGACGGTGGACACCGCCTCTGAACTCGCTCAGCAGCATGGTATCAAGGTGCACTACGCCGTTAAGGCCAACGTGGAGCGAAGGCTTCTGGAATATATCAGTTCGAAAGGCTTTGGTGCTGACTGCGTCAGCGGAAACGAAGTGCTTCACGCTCACGCCTGCGGCTTCCCTGCCGACAAGATCGTGTACGCCGGAGTCGGAAAGAGCGACAAGGAGATATACCACGCTCTGCAGCTCGGAATCGAAGCGTTCAACTGCGAGTCTCTCCAGGAGATATACGTAATAAACGAGATGGCTCATGTGCATGGCCTCAAGGCCAATGTATCTGTCAGGATCAACCCTGACATCGACGCCCATACGCACAAATATGTGACCACAGGTCTCTATGAGAACAAGTTCGGCATCTCGCAGCACGAGTTCGACAAGCTCATAGACATCCTCAATAAGAGTGAGCACATCAACTTCATCGGCCTGCACTTCCACATCGGCTCGCAGATCACAAGGGTCGACGAAGTGTTCGCGCTGGAGTGTCAGAGAGTGAACGATATCGTAGCATACTTCGAAAGAAACGGACTGAAAGTCGACAACATAAACCTCGGTGGAGGACTTGGAGTGGACTATGATGACCCGGACGAGAATCCGATTGCAGACTTCGGCACATGGTTCAGGACAATCTCCGAGAACATTGTCCGCAGAGAGGACCAGACGGTGCATGTGGAGCCGGGACGTTCGCTTGTAGCGCAGTGCGGCACGCTGATCTCCAGAGTGCTTTTCGTCAAGAGCGGAGAGACCAAGAACTTCCTCATCATGGATGCAGGTATGAATGACCTCATAAGGCCTGCACTTTACGGAGCATACCACAAGATCGAGAATCTCTCTGCATCACAGAGGACATTCTACCCTACCCACCAGGCATACGACATAGTCGGTCCGGTCTGCGAGTCCAGCGACGTATGGGGCGCAGGACGTCTGCTCCCGCTGAGCGTCCGCGGCGACCTGATGGCGATCCGCAGCACTGGAGCATACGGTCAGGTGATGGCAAGCAGATACAACATGAAGGACCTCGCTCCTTCAGTCTTCAGCGACTCTCTCGAGGAAGCTGCCGAAGCGGTGGATTACTTCGCTCTGTCATCCCGAGCATAGCCGAGGGATCTTAATGAATTAGAAAAGAGACTATTATATGTTTGAGAATTTAAGCGAAAGACTTGAGAGATCGTTCAAGATCCTCAAGGGTGAAGGCAAGATCACCGAGATCAACATCTCGGAAGCAATGAAGGACATCCGTCGCGCCCTTCTGGACGCCGACGTAAGCTATAAGATAGCGAAGCAGTTCTGTGACGACGTCAAGAAGAAGGCGATAGGTCAGAACGTGCTCACTGCAGTGAAGCCTCAGCAGATGATCGTGAAGATCGTCCACGACGAGCTTGCAACCCTCATGGGAAGCGAGTCATCCGACATCAACATCAAGGGCAGCCCTGCAGTCGTGCTCGTAGCCGGTCTCAACGGTTCAGGTAAGACCACATTCTCCGGCAAGCTCGCACTCAACATCAAGAGCAAGAGAGGAATGAAGGTCCTCCTGGCAGCCTGCGACTACTTCCGTCCTGCAGCGATCGACCAGCTGAAGGTGCTCGGAGAGCAGATCGGAGTTGAAGTGTACTCTGAGGAAGGTGTCAAGGATCCTATTCAGATCGCGCAGCACGCCATTGCAAAGGCGAAGTCAGAAGGATACTCTGTAGTGATCGTCGATACTGCCGGACGTCTTGCAGTTGACCAGGAGCTCATGGATGAGATCTCCGCTCTCAAGGAGGCCCTCAACCCGACCGAGACTCTCTTCGTAGTGGATGCGATGACCGGTCAGGACGCTGTAGAGACTGCAAAGGCATTCAACGACAGGCTCGACTTCGACGGAGTCGTTCTCACCAAGATGGATGGTGACACCCGCGGTGGTGCCGCACTCTCGATCAAGGCCGTGGTCGGAAAGCCGATCAAATTCGTCAGCACAGGTGAGAAGATGGAGGCGCTTGACGTGTTCCACCCATCACGTATCGCAGACCGTATCCTCGGCATGGGTGACGTGGTTTCACTCGTAGAGAAGGCTCAGGAGCAATTTGACGAGGCTCAGGCACGCGAGCTCAAGAAGAAGCTGGCCAAGGACCAGTTCACGCTCTGGGACTTCTATCATCAGATCCAGCAGATCAAGAAGATGGGTAACATCAAGGACCTCGCTTCGATGATTCCGGGCATGGGCAAGGCCCTCAAGGATGTGGACATGGACAATGACTCATTCAAGGGCATAGAGGCGATCATCCTATCGATGACTCCTTACGAAAGAGAGCATCCTGACTGCATCAATGGCAGCCGCCGCAAGAGGATCGCAGACGGTTCGGGAACATCGCTCCCTGAGGTGAACAGGCTTCTCAAGCAGTTCGAGGGCACCCGCAAGATGATGAAGACAGTGATGGGAGCCAACATGGGCAACATGATGAAAGGCGCAATGAGACGCAGAAGATAATATTAATATTCTGATGTTATGGCGAGGATTTCCTCGCCATATTTTTTATATGAAGCTTCGCCGAAACCTTTTATGGCCAGAAGTTGTTCTTTGGTGTGCGGGATTATGGAGGCTATCGCCATCAGCGTGCTCTGGTGCATTATAGTGTAGGCTGGGACATTGTCTTTCTTGAATCTGTCCGATCTCCATTGCATCAGTTTCTCTCTAAGTTCCTCGTTGACCGAACCGGGAACTGCTTCAAGCTTGACCTTAGGTGAAGTCTTCCGCACTTTGCGTTCTTCAAGGTTGCATTCCGTCCTGATGCGTGCATACTCATCCACCGTAAACCTTCCCACCTTCACGCTGGCCATCGCGCGGCACTTGATGTCCAGACAGATCAGCAGGTGCTCGGAGAGGTCCTTGGCTTTTGCCTTGACCTCCTTGTTGTCTATAGACAGACGGCTGCATCTGCAGACAAACTCATATACCTCTTCCAAGATCGGAAGGAAATATTCCGATGCCTTGAAAAGCCTCTCATTCAGATACTCGTCCGACATACGGGTCATATGGATATACCTCAACTGCTTCTCAAATTTCACAGCAACGGCACGGGCATCCTCCAGAACCTGAGTTCGTGACATCAGGCCTGCATACTCCGGCCCATAGACCTTTTCTACAGTGCCGGACCATGACATCCTGTAGCGGTCAAGAAGCCTGACGGCTTCATCCAGCCTGAACATTTCGCAAAGCATATCATATTGATAGCGACGCTCCTCTTCCGGGAGATTGTCCGAAACGGTTTCAACCGACGGGATGGCGTCATTGAAGGACGCAACATCCGCATCCGAACATATACCGGAAGCCCTTATCGGGGACTCCAGAGATATACCCTCAAGGGAACGGCAACGGGAAAGGGCCACATACACCTGGCCGAATGCGAATGCCGCAGCGGCGTCTATGATGACCCGGTCGAATGTCAGGCCCTGACTCTTGTGGATGGTTATCGCCCATGCGACCCGGAGCGGAAGCTGCCTGAATGTTCCTACGACTTCCGGCATGATCTCCCCTTCCTCATTGAGTCCATATTGCAGGTTTTCCCACTCCACAGGCCCGACGAACACGGTCGTTCCGTCAGAGCATTCCACTTCGACGGAAGCATTGGAATTGATTGCCGTCACCCTTCCTATCTTGCCGTTATAGTAGGCTCCGTCCGGATCGTTTCTCACAAACATGACCTGCGCTCCGACCTTCAGCGAGAGCACATGGTCTGCCGGATATGTATTTTCAGGGAAATCCCCCTGGACATCAGCCTCGAACTGACGGAGTTTACCAGGAAGTTCTTCGAGCTTCATGGAGTTGAAACTGTCAGCCTGGGCGTTGTGTGTAGTCAGTCTTATGGTCTCACCATCATCCTCATACGCGTGCAGACGCGAATTAAGTGCCCGCAGGACACTTTCAGTAGCTCTGTTCTCGCGCACGGCATTGAGGATTTCCAGAAACTCAGCATCCTTCTGACGATGCACCTTCTGAAGCTCGATGGTGACGTAATTCAGCTTCTGCAATGCCTTGGAATGGAAGAAATACGGTGAAGGATACACCTGGCTCATGTAGCCGCGCTCACCATCCTTGACCACAGGAGAAAGCTGCTGAGCATCGCCGATCATCAGCAGCTGGACACCGCCGAATGGCTTGTCATTATGGCGATAGCGCCTCAGGGTCATGTCCACAGCATCCAGCAGATCCGCTCGGACCATGGAAATCTCATCTATGATCAAAAGGTCCAGAGTACGGATTATCTTCTGCCTTTCCTTGCGGAGGCTTCGGTAACGCTCCGGCATCTGATATTCCGTCACAAGTTCCTTGACATCAGGAAGATATGGACATAGAGGCAGTTGAAAGAACGAATGTATCGTGCTGCCGCCCGCATTGATAGCAGCGACGCCTGTCGGCGCCAGCACGACATACCTCTTCGAAGTTGTATCTGTGATATATCGGAGAAATGTGGTCTTTCCCGTCCCCGCCTTTCCTGTCAGGAAGATCGATCTTCCCGTACAGTTCACATATCTCTCCGCCAATTGAAAAATTCCATCCTTCTCCATATTGTGATATATTTATTCTCCTTTCAGGTATTTCAGCCAGAAGGCATGGTTGGCCTTGAGGAAGTGATCTCCCTGATAGCCGTAATAGCCATGCATGCCGTCCGGATAGATCATGAAATCGAACTTCTTGCCTTCGCGGTGAAGGGCATCAAGAAGCTGAAGGGTATTCTGATGGTGGACATTGTCGTCGCCGGTGCCGTGGGTGAGCTTGAGCATGACGTTTCCATTGTCATTGCTGTAATCCACAGGATAGCCTTCAACATAATTCATGACCTTTGACACCTCATATCCATCCGGATTGTTCTGAGGAGTGTCCATATAGCGTTCGGTATAGTGGGAATCATAAAGAGCCCAGTCATATACTCCTCCACCGGCTATTCCGTAGTGAAACTTGTCCGGCGCCTGCATCAGAAGCATCGAAGTCATCGTTCCTCCGAAAGAGAATCCTTCAACGCCTATCTTGTCGCCATCCACATACGGCAGGTCCTTGATGGCGTCTGCCCAAGCAGAGAAGTCCTTCACTTCCCATACGGTCAGCTGTCTGTATATCATATCGAGACCGGCACGTCCGTTGTGTCCTGCAGCACGGGGATCCACTATCATCTGGATAATACCATTGTCAGAATACCATTGGTTTGCAGGGGTAGGATGAGTCCAGCGGTCACGCACCATAGGGGTGTCAGGGCCTCCGTAGATATCAACATGCACAGGATATTTCTTTGACTTGTCAAAATCCTTCGGATATACCATGATTGCAGGTAAATTGAAGCCATCCTGCGTCGTTATATATACAAGTCTGCCAAGGGCATACTTTGATGCGTCATAATCAGGACCCTCCATATCTGCCACAACCATTCCTTTCTGACAATCCGTATTCCGATCAAGCTCTACATTCCAGATATATCCCTGCACACGGGCTGCAGTTTCAACTGAAGAATATGCACATATATTATTCTCCGCCGCTGAAATCACTTTGCTCCTGTTCTGGAAAACAGCCACCTTTGTCGGTGTCGTCAGATTGGAATACGAAGCGACAAAATACTTTCCGTCCGGCGAGAATGAAATACCTGCAGCATTATATGACGGATCAGTCAGGACGGTAACCGTTCCTTTCTTATCGACCTTATACAGAGCCTGCTTGGCAACTTCGTCGCGTTTCGCTGTGAAATATACATCTCCTTTCTTCTCATCAACACGCACGATCGCGACATTCCAGTTCGGCCCGTCAGTAAGGCAGCGGAACTCTTTTCCGTCGTATGAAAGGAAATATATCTGCTGCCAGCCCGTCTTGAATTCACGGGCCATGTAAAGTCCTCTATCAGTGAAGACTACGCCATCAAACCAGTTGAGCCAGGTCTTGTATGTTTCGTTGTATACGTGACGCTTGCTGCCGTCGGTCGCGTTCACGGCATAGAGGTCTATGGTATTCTGAAGGCGTGGCATGCGTGCAATGAAGAACTCCCTGCTGTCAGGGCCCCAGAACGGAATGCCGAAGTACTGGTCCTGGGCGGGGTCAAAGTCTGCCCAGATAGAAGTGGGACTCTGGGGTACGGAGGCCAGGTCTATGATGCCGATGCGGACCTGAGGGTTGGTCTGGCCGGCTTTCGGGTAGCGGGTCTCGCTGAGAGAACCGCCAAGGGCAAGATCCGTCACACGAGGACTCTGCGACTGGGAAGCCGCAGCTGCAGGATTGGCAAATGCCGAATATATCGGGAACATAGGCACCTGGCTGTTGTCGAAACGGTAGAAACCGATCTTCCTGCTGTCAGGAGACCACCAGAACGCCTTATAGCGGGACGGACGTCCGAATATTTCTTCATAGTATACCCAGGAAGCATAACCGTTGAGGATGACGTCCGAGCCGTCATATGTCAGTCTGGTCTCTTCACCGCTGGCAATATCCACTACATACAAATCGTTGTCACGGGTGAATGCCAGCTTGGTAGAGTCCGGCGAGTATGTAAGATTTACAGCACCCTCCGGACTGACCGGGAAAGCCGTATACTTCGAAGGAGCCTTGACGCCTTCAGTACGCTTGCCTGTGCGGGCATTGACCACAAAAGCAGAACTGTCAGCATATGTTCCGTCATATGTGAATATCACATCGTCGTTGTCCAGCCATTTCCACGCACGCGGAACAGGGTTGAACTCCTGGGCATATGAAAATGCAGAAGCAAGCCCAAAGAATAAAGTCAAAAGTAAAATCCTGTATTTCATTTAATCCTAATTTTTATGCTTTTAAAATCAACCGGCGAAGAGTTCATCCTTGAAATTCACCAGGTATACCTTCTCCGTTGCACGGGTCATGGCCGTATATAGCCATTTGAGGTCATCCGCTGTCAGCTCTTCCTGCCAGAAAGGATTGTCAATGAACACGCACCTCCACTGTCCTCCCTGGGACTTGTGACAGGTGATGGCATTGGCATACTTGAGCTGAAGCGCATTGTAATATTTGTCCTCACGGACCGCCTCGTAACGTTTCTTCTTCGTAGTGATATGAGAGTAGTCCTCGTTCACACCCTGATAGAGCATATTGGACTGCTCATAGGTAAGGGATGCGCTCTCCGACTCCAGAGTATCCAGGATCACCTTCGCGGTTATCTCCTGATCATCATAGTCAGGGAACGAAATCCTTGCCTCTGCGAAGTGCAGGCCATATCGTTCCTCAAAACGGGATATCTTCTCCAGCTTGGCTATGTCACCGTTCGCGATATAATCCATCCCCTCAACTCCGTCGAGGAACTGATAGCAGTTCTTCACTATCATCAGCTTGTCATCCCTGACCAGACGTTCTTCCTTGAACTGTACGGTCGAACGTATTCCGAGATTATATTTGATTGCACGCTTGTTGGAACGGCAAAGGATTATGGTCTCGTCCTCACCGAATTGCGAGTATGCATCTGATATCTTCTCGATCAATTCTCCGCCACTGATCCTTTCCACATCATCAAAGGGCTCAGTTTCAAGTCCGAGATCACACATATCCATGACACCCGGTCCATATTCCAGTTCGGACAGCAGATGCCTTATCAAAGTGGCATTATAGAGTATTCCCGATTCCTGCTGCTGCCGGACAACCGTCGTGAGTTCAGCAAATACGGTTCCTCCCATCATTGCCATGTAATCGTGAAGAAGTGCCGGACTCGCATCAAGACCAACAGGAGGCAGCTGAGCTGAATCTCCAATAAGGATGACCTTGCAACCTGCTCCGGAACGCACGAAGGTAATCAGGTCCTCCAGGAGATTGCCGGATCCGAAACTTGTGGTAGACTGCTGCTGTCCGGCTTCTATACCGATCAGCGACACCTCATCCACCACGAAAAGAGTATCCTTATCCTTGTTCGGTGCAAGTGAGAACTGTCCGAATCCATCTCCACCGACCGATTTCTGTCTGTATATATGCTTATGAATCGTGTATGCCGGCTGTCGCGAGTATGAAGACAGCACCTTAGCTGCCCTTCCGGTAGGGGCCAGCAGGACACATTTTGTCTTGAATTCCTTCAGGACGGATATTACCGAGGATATGGCAGTAGTCTTTCCTGTACCGGCATAACCGTTGACAACGAGTATATCATCGTCGTCAGTGCTGACAAAATCAGCAGTCTTTCTCAGCAAGGTATCCTGACATGAAGTAGGTTCGTGATTGAGATGACCTAGGAACGCAGAATACAGAAAGTCACTTCTTCCCATATCTACCTCCTCTTCAGCAGCATTGAGATCACTATCAGAACCGGGAATATTTCAAGACGTCCCATGAACATATCCAAGGCAAACACGAACTTGGACATAACCGGCTGTGCAGAGTAATTGTCCATGCATCCTAACTCACCCAGGCCCGGTCCGACGGAACCGACTGAAGCGACAACTCCGGAAACAGCCTCCACAACATCGGACCCGCACATCATGACCACGATTATCGAAACCAATATGACTATGACATAAGTGACTATGTACATCATGACAGCATGTACGGAACTGTCAGACAGATGCTGACCGCTCATCCTGACCTGATATACCGCTGAAGGATGCAGTCGTCTCTTGATCTCATTGCCGATTCCCTTGAAAGCAATGAGTATCCTGTCGACCTTGATACCGCCGGTAGTAGAACCTGAGCATCCGCATTGAAGGGAGACAAACAGAAGCACAAGCCCCGCAAACCATGGCCAGGTCGAATTATCACATATGCCGAAGCCTGCAGTCGACATATAGCTTACTACCGTAAATGCAGAATCCACGGCTGCCCTGCCCCATGAATCATATCCTCCCTGAATCATAAGCACAAACATCACGATCAGGGAACATACGGTTATCGATCCGAAATAATATCCTACGACTGAGTTCTTCATAGGTTTCAGGGAACCAGTTGCGAAAACGGCATAGATAAGTCCGAAATGCATTGCACATACGGCCATGAAGAAGATCACTATCAGATTGATAAGGTCAGACTGATAATAACCTATCGACATGTTCCTCGTGCTGAATCCTCCCGTTGCAGCTATACTGAAAGAATGGTTCACAGCATCGAACAGAGACATTCCTGCTGCCCAGAGGGAAAGCGCGCAAGCAATTGTAAAACCGACATATACTCCTGTTATGATCCGTACTATCTTGCTGGACTTATACTTATACCCTCCCTTGGAAAGGGTGGACATTTCCATATTCGTCAGCTTCAGACGGTACGGACTTGCCTGAGGCATTACCAGAAGCAGGAATACCACTACTCCAAGTCCGCCGATATAATGAGTGGATGATCTCCAGAAAAGGAGGCCCTTAGGCAATGCTTCTATGTCGTTCAGAATTGTGGAACCGGTGGTCGTGTATCCGGAAACACTTTCAAACCATGCATTTATCAAGGTGAATTCACCGCCATACAGGACGTATGGGAGCATGCCGAATATAAAAGACAGCAGCCATGAAAGGACGATTGTCAGATATCCGTCAGTCAATGTCATGGCAGGAGTATTCCTGATGAAGATGAAAGGGAATGCTCCGACAAGAAGCGTGATGATGAAACTGATAGTCAATGGAGTAAATGCAGCATCCAGTCCATTGAGCACAGATACTACAATGGACAGAAGCATGAACAAGGCACTCACAAGCAACGCCTTGCCGACATTCACTGATATGGCCTTGACATTCATACTATTCCTGGATTCTTTCCTCCTTCAATGACTTCACCCTGCGCTTCAGTTCCAGATTCTCTTCGATAAGTTCAGACACGCCCGTGTTTATGTTGGCCAGCTGGTCATCACCGTCAAAAGTATAATTATAGCGTCTGCCGGTTGCCCTGTATGCATCGATTCCGTCCGAAATCTTATACAGAGGTCTTACATAATCGGTCATTATGAAGAATGCCAGAAGCAGCACCAGAACGATTCCGGCACAGACCGATACGATGCCCGGCATGATGCTTCGATAGAATCCCTCATCAAAATTGACAGAGTTGGCCTGCAGTTCCTCATGTATCGCAACATTGAGCAGGTTCATGTCATGACGGAACTTATTGTAGCGTGGCTGAAGAGTTCCGAAGAACCACTCGCCAGTATCGACACTATCGGCAAGAAAGACCTCATCAAACTTAAGAGAGGTATTCATGAATGCGTCGAAAGATACCTCGACGGTATCCACCATCGGCAGTGCGGCCTGCGAAGTTATCGAATTCCTCAACGAATCCGCCTGAGCCATGAAAGAGTCCAGGTCAAAGTCAGGCATGATGGAGATATCATTCATGAGCACGACAGCAAGCATCTGCTGGTCATATTCCTGAGTGATGTCAGAAAGAAACTGCGACAGATTGATGCTCTTGATATTCGATGAGATGAGCTCAGACACGTAGTCACTCATCCTTCGATATTCTATAATTGATATGACACCGGACAGAAGCAGAATAGCTGCAACTGAACCTAAAGCGCGAAAGAGCTTGACCCTCAACGAAGGTCTTTTTTCTGTCTTACGCCTGAATAACTTGAAAGCCATAATTAATCAGTTTATACCCAACTTGCAAATATAGTAAAGAAATTGTTAACTTTGAGGAAATATATACAGGCAGATGAAGACAAAAAATCTCGTAAGTACGCTTTTATGTCTTACATTACTTTCTTGTTCTGAAGCAAGGCTTCCAGACAGTCCTCAGATCAATCCCGAACTCACCCTGCATTATGAGCGTCCGGCACAGGCTTGGGAAGAAACCCTTCCGTTAGGTAACGGACGCATGGGTATGATGCCATATGGCCTGGTCGAAAGTGAACGTATCATTCTGAATGAGATATCGATGTGGAGCGGTTCAGAAGCGGATTATGCAAATCCTGATGCAGCAGAAAGTCTTCCTGAAATCCAGGAACTGCTGAAACAGGGACGGAATGCAGAAGCTCAGGCCGTCATGTATGAGCGCTTTGTACCGAAGAAGCCGGAAGGAGGCGGAACATACGGCAGCTATGAAGTACTCGGACAGCTGGTGATCGATTTCAATTATGCGGATGCAGACAGCGTCAGTTCATACACCAGAGGTCTGGATCTGGCAGAAGCCACTTCCTGGACCAGATTCAAGAAAGGTGACACCGGATACATGAGAGAATATTATGTCTCACGCCCGGATGACGTGATGGTAATCGGGCTGAGTGCTGACAAGAAAGAAAGCATATCCTTTACAACTCACCTTGACAGAGCAGGAAGATGCATTCTGGAGCAGACTGAAGACGGTCTGCTCAAAATGCACGGAATCCTCGACAGCGGCGTAGAAGGTAAGGACGGCATGCATTATCATGCATATGCCAAGGTAATGGCCGAAGGTCGCAATGCGGACATACGGAACCATGTTACGGAGAGCGGATCCCCATGCATTACCGTCAGCAACGCAGACAAGGCATGGATCTTCATCAGCTGTGCGACTGTTTTTTTTGAAGGTGACAGTGCGGACATGAAGGCACGTGCAGACATCGACGCGATAGATACGCCTAATGGCATGCACCGCAAAGCAGTGGATGGACACAGGGAACTTTTTGACAGAGCATCCATCCATCTGGATTCTGATGCAGGCACAGAGATGCTGCCAACAGACCAGAGGATAAGATCATATGCAGAAGGCTCGGAAGACAATGCACTGGCAGCGCTCTACTATAATTACGGCAGGTATCTTCTGATCGGAAGCACAAGGACCGGAGGACTCCCGCCAAACCTGCAGGGATTGTGGGCAAACACGTTCAGCACACCTTGGAACGGAGACTATCACACGAACATAAACGTACAGATGAATCACTGGATCGCCGAGCCCGGCAATCTGAGCGAGCTTCATCTTCCTCTCATCGACATGGTACTCAGGCTGGTTCCGAGCGGTGAAAAGACGGCAAAGGATTTTTATGGCAAGAATGCTGAAGGATGGGTCCAGCACATGATGACGAACGTATGGAACTTTACCGCTCCCGGGGAACATCCTTCATGGGGTGCCACCAATACTGGAGGAGCATGGCTATGTGCTCATCTTTGGGAGCATTATGCATATACCGGAAACAAGGAATACCTTGCAAGGGTATACCCCGCACTGAAAGGAGCATCGGAATTCTTCATATCCACCATGATCAACGAGCCTGCCCATGGGTACAATGTGACAGGCCCATCTTCATCACCCGAAAACGAATTCATCTGTGACGGAAGGAAAGTAAGCATATGTCTTGGACCGACAATGGACAACCAGCTGGTCAGGGAGCTTCTTTCAAACACCATGGAAGCAGGAAAAATACTTGAAGATGCAGGAATGCTTGACATATCCGAAGAATTCGAGAACCGCATTTCATCTGTCCTGGGCAATCTTCCTCCTCATCAGATCAGCAAGGACGGCTATCTTATGGAATGGATGGAAGATTATGAGGAAGCCGACATACATCACAGGCATGTGTCACATCTTTACGGACTGCATCCCGGCAATCAGATAACCCCATCCAAAACACCGGAGCTGGCAGAAGCATGCAGAGTCACGCTCAACAGACGAGGAGACGAAGCAACCGGATGGAGCCGTGCATGGAAACAGAACTTCTGGGCAAGACTCGGAGATGGCAACAGGGCATTGAAACTGTTCAGAAGTCTGCTCTACCCTACCAAGACCGGTTCTGGTCACGTAAGCGGAACATATCCTAATCTGTTCTGTTCACACCCTCCTTTCCAGATAGACGGAAATTTCGGAGGTGCGGCTGCAATCGGAGAAATGCTGCTGCAAAGCCATGAAGGATTCATAAACCTGCTTCCCGCACTTCCTTCAGAATGGAATGACGGCTGCCTTCATGGATTCAAGGTCCGTGGCGGAGCGACAGTCGACCTCACCTGGAAAGATGGCAGAGCGACAGAAATGACATTGACCGCAGGATGGCAAAGTCCGGTCACCATCAAAGGGCCAGACGGGCTCATCACAATGGACGTAGAAAAGGACAAGAGATACAGGATCCGTTTCTAGAGCTGAAACATCTGCGAAGGATATTGACGAGGGAGGCATCGTAAGGATACGGTGCCTTTTTCGGCTCCGGCTTCCAGCAGCGCCGCCGCCGAACATCTGTATGCAAGGTCGTGGGTATTGTTGTTCTCACTGAGGTGGCAGAGGAAGATGTTTTTCAGTCCCGGATGCCAGAACCTCCTGATGGCGCTTGCGCACTCATCGTTGCTGAGATGTCCGCATCCCTGAACTATCCTCATCTTCAGTTCATATGTATATGGACCGCCCATAAGCATGTCCATATCGTAATTCGACTCTACAACCACCGTATCGGCCTTACGCGCAAACTCGACAGCCTCATCGGTCATCCTGCCGACATCGGTCATTATCACGAAACGATGCCCCTCGACCTCGATCGCGTATCCTACTGTCTGCGTGGCATCATGAGGGACAACAAAATAGCGAACCTTCATTCCCGCTATTTCAATCTGCTCGCCTTCAGCAATAACCTTTCTGCAAGGACCTATTGTCGGAGCAGTGAATGTATGACGCGCCAGTGCCTTGTGGATGACTTCAGAGGTATATACCGGCTTGCTGAGACGCTTGCAGAAAGAACCAAGATGACGAATATGGTCCAGATGGTCATGCGTCACAAGTACTGCCGAAAAGGAATTCATGTCAAGATCATATTCCTGAAGCACCTTCTTCAGTCTTCTGAGGCTGACCCCGGCATCTATGATGATTCCGTCATGCTCTGTTCCAAGAAAGTAGCAGTTGCCGCAGCTTCCGCTTGAAAGACTCATAAACTTGATCATGACATGCGGCCCTCCCTGTCTAAGACATCCTCCAGCAATGCTTCCAGATCAGTACCAGGCTGATAGAAAACAGCAGGAAGTCCGGCAGCCACCGACCCCTCGACGTTCTTCATCGAGTCGTCTATGAAAAGCATCTGCTCTGCCGGAAGACCTATGTCGGAGACAACGTTCCTGTAAAATGTCTCAGATGGCTTGAGAGCCTTCATCTCATATGAAAAGTAACACTTCCTGAAAATGTTTTCCAACGGTATGCCCGCATCTTCGAACATCTTTCTCGAATAGCGCACACAGATAGGATTGTTATTGCTGAGCATATACAGCTCATACTTTTCTGACAGTCGCTTAAGCATCTCTGCCTTATATGGTTCTATACCCACCAATATGTGTGACATAGCCTCATCCACATCCTCGGCCACTGCATCCGGACGGGATCCGGCCAGCACAATGGAACGGAAATCATCTGCAGAAAGGATTCCTTCCTCCAGATCGCCATAGATGCCTTTCTGATGGCATGCATCGATGATTTCATCTATATCATAGTATCCGAGTCTGTCCTTGAATGCCTTCTTGCAATCCTCAATGTCCAGATCGACAAGGACACCACCCATATCAAATATTATCGCCTTTATCATAATCACTGATTCTGCTCGTTCTCACAATACTTCTTTATGATGCTGTATGCATCCTTGACGCCTAATTCACCTGCACGGGAGAGATCGATGCACCCTTTCTCCTTATCCTTCAGATAAATGAGTACAAGTCCGCGGTTGAAATATGCATCACCCATGTACGGATAAAGTTCTATCGCCCTCGTATAGTTCTCTATAGAACTTATATGTTCCGCTGACAGACAATACAGATTACCGAGATTGAAATATACATAAGGCAGGTCCGGAACTGATTCCAAAGCCTTCTTCATATCGTCTATCGCATCGGAATAGTCATAACGACGGGTGACCTGATCCTTCACTCTGGCTCTCGTATTGCCGGAATCATCCATCGACAGCACCTGAACATTGCTTTCGATAGAAGATATGAATTCTATCATCTCCGCACGCAGGACTCCACGGTTCAAGTGATAGAAAGCGCTGTAAAGGCCTTCGATTCCACCTGAATCTGACGCTTTCTCCACAGCCTGACCATAATAGTTCAAGGATGAATTGAACTGTTTGTTATATGACTCATACAACGCCCTCAGGAACAGATGCTGAGCTGATGTACCGGACCACGCAGCGGCTTCTATCCCCGCCCTTTCCTTGTCATTCAGGGACATCTCCTTGGAAAGCATGTCAACTGCGACCGGCATTGAAGCCTCGAATCTTGTTATCAGAGGATTCTCATAGCCATGCGTCAATGCATATTTGGTATCATCCCGGCTGCCGGAAAGCACAAATCTGTAAAGCGGGCGAAGACGTACGTCAATATCTCTGTTCTGCAGGAGTTCATCATTGAAATCCTTCTTCGCAAATTCAGCATCGAGGGACAGGAGCGAGCTGTATTTCTTTGTCGTATCCGCAAATGAGCCCGCATCGGTGACATTCCTGGCACGATACTCCCGGACCTTCTGCTGAGCGGTATCATAATCCTTCTTGGATGACTTATAGTCCCCGAGAATATTCTTCACATATGAACGGTTCATATATGCTTTCGCGAAGTCCGGATAAAGTTCGATGGCCATGTCATAATCGTCCAATGCATTCCTGTATTGGCCCAACTCAATGAATATGGATGCCCTGTTGAAATACGCAAGCACATTCTCCGGATTGATATTGAGCACCCTGTCCATATCTTCAAGCGCATCCTCATACGCCCCAAGCTGGGCATTGATAAGTCCTCGGTTATACAATGTCAGAGCATTGCCAGGCTCATCTTCAAGGACCTCATTGAGGTCAGCCATAGCCTCCTTGTACCGTTCCTGCTCATAATACATTATGGCCCTGTTGAAATAGGCGAAGGTACTGGTTGTATCGAGTTCGATGGCCTTATCCATGTCAGCGATAGCATTGTCATAGTCCTTTTGCGAGGCATAAAGTCTTCCTCTGCGGACATATCCTTCAGGATCGAAGCGGTCAAGCTTGATCGCCTTGTTGTAGTCGTTCAGCGCCTTAAGTGTATCGCCAAGGAAAAGATAGCTGGCTCCTCTGTTGAGGTATGCAGAAGGATCTTTAGGCTCTTTCCTGATATATCGGTCAAAATCTGCAACAGCCTTCTCGAACTGCTGGGAAAGGAAATATGTGACTCCTCGGCTGAAATACAGGCCGACATATCCCGGACGCAGATCGATTGCCTGCTGGAGATCGGCAAGAGCCTGATCATAATTTCCGAACCGGCTTTCAGTAATGCCTCTGTAGTGATAACCGGAAGTGAATATCGGATTGACCCGCACAGACCTGTCGAAGTCACGCTTGGCTCCTCTGAGGTCACCGAGATTATATTTTGCAATTCCTCTGAAGAAGAATGTCCAGTAATCGGATGTATCCAGCTGGATAAGCACATTGAAATTCTCTATCGCATGGGCATATCTGCCTTCAGACAGAGCATGTCTTCCACGCATAAAGAAGACATCCTTGTCGTATTGCGCATATGCCTTGTCAGCTGCTGAGGTCAGCAGTAGCAGAAAGACGACGAATATCTTCAAAACTTTATGCATATCGGCGATAAAAATTCCTGTTATTGTATAAATTTTCCTAATTTTGGCGGCTCAAACCTGAAGCCAATTTACAAAGATAGTCATTTATCGTGCGTATGAAGACAAAAATCTTAAAAAAATATGTCAACCCCGTCATGACAACCCTCGTAGCGCTGATCATGTTTTCGGCAGGACAGACAGCTGCACACGCACAGAACTACATGACTCAGATGCACCAGCCCGCAAGAAACACCGTCTATGAAAGCAAGCTCAGACATCAGGTAGCTTTCCTGAGCGACACGATCTGTGGAGGAAGGGCTACGGGGACAAGAGGTAACGTCGAGGCAGCATGCTGGCTTCAGCGCGAATTCAGCAAGATCGGGCTCCTCAAGTTCGGAGACAGCTACGCCAAAAGGATATATGCAGGTCAGGGAAAGATAGGCCGCAACATCATGGGAATGCTTCCTGGATCAAATCACTTTCCGAAAAAGCAATATGTGATTGTCGGAGCCCATTTCGACCACTTGGGTGAACTTGACGGGCGATTATATCCTGGCGCAGACGCCAATGCATCAGGCACCGTCGCACTGGTGAACCTGGCGAAGATGCTCTCAACCACGAGAATGATTGGCAAGAGCCACGACTCTAACGTAATCTTTGTGGCATTTGACGGAAGAGAGCATGACCTTGCGGGCTCAAGAGCGTTATGGAGAATGATCGAGAATGGTGAGCTTCTTGACCCACAGACCGGCAATCCGATCACCAGAAAGCAGATCGCCCTGATGGTCAACATAGACCAGATAGGAAGCACAATGTCGCCGCTCAAGTCCGGAAGGGAGGACTACATTATAATGCTCGGCACAGAATCGCTCAAACCGATCAAGAGAGACCTTCTCGATGCGTGCAACAGAATGTTCGCCATAGACATGGACATTGACCTGACATACTACGGAAGCGAGAACTTCACCAAAGTATTCTACAGGCTCTCCGACCAGAGAGTCTTCGTTGAGAACGGCATTCCGGCAGTACTGTTCACTTCCGGCATAACCATGAACACGAACAAGACACGCGACAACGCCGAAAGCATCAATCTGGAAATACTGCGAAAGAGGATATATCTTATATATCATTGGCTGGACAAGATGCTGTAGTGTGTGAATAATTTGCTATATTTGCATATTTACACACGCAACCTCAGATGAAGGAATTCTTTACACTGCTCAAGAGATACGCCTGGCCATACAAAGGGTATATGGCATGGGCCATTCTGCTGAACATATTCTCAGCAGTCTTCAACATATTTTCATTCACGCTCATCATCCCGATCCTCCAGATCCTGTTCGGACTGGACACTACGACCTATTCTTTCATCCCATGGGACAGCGACGTCCCTATGAAGGATCTTGTGATGAACAACCTGTATTATTATGTGACATGGGCCATCGACAACTGGGGAGGTTCCAAGACACTCATGCTGCTGGGACTCTTCATGATGCTCATGACCGCCCTGAAGACTTCATGCTATTTCGGTTCATCAGCAATAATGGTCCCTATCAGAACCGGCATCGTCAGGGACATCAGGACACAGGTATACAACAAGCTGCTGAGCCTGCCCATGAGCTTCTTCTCACAGCAGAAGAAAGGAGACATCATCGCACGCATGAGCGGCGACGTGAACGAGATCGAGTATTCCATCACCAGCTCGCTTGACATGCTCATCAAGAACCCTATCCTCATATTCTTCTACTTCACTACGCTCATCGTAACAAGCTGGCAGCTGACCCTGTTCACCATAGCGGTCGTGCCTCTAATGGCATGGGGAATGAGCGCCATCGGAAAGAAGCTCAAGAGAAAATCTCTCGAGGCACAGGCAAAGTGGAGCGACACGATGTCACAGCTTGACGAGACTCTTGGAGGACTGAGGGTCATCAAGGCATTCATCGCAGAGGACAAGATGAAGCAGAGATTCGCAAAGACTGCCGACGAATTCAAGACAGCTTCCAGCAAGGTTTCCATCCGTCAGGCATCCGCCCATCCTGTCAGCGAATTTCTGGGAACCTGCATGATAATGATCGTACTCTGGTTCGGAGGTACTCTTATCCTCAGCGAATCCTCCCCTATCGACGCTCCGACATTCATCTTCTACATGGTGATCCTTTACAGCGTTCTCAACCCGCTCAAGGAATTCTCAAAGGCAGGATACAACATCCCTAAGGGTCTGGCTTCAATGGAGCGTATCGACAAGATCATGAAGGCAGAGAACAACATCAAGGAAATCGCCAAGCCGGAATTGCTTTCGGACTTCAAGGACACTATCCGGTTTGAGGACGTATGCTTCTCATATGAAGACGGCAGGCAGGTGCTCACAGACATCAACCTCACGATACCTAAAGGAAAGATGGTGGCACTGGTAGGCCAGTCCGGTTCCGGCAAATCAACCCTTGTCGACCTCATACCGAGATATCACGACGTAAGCAGCGGATGCATAAGAATCGACGGCACCGACATCAGGGATGTAAAGGTCAAGGATCTCAGGTCGCTGATAGGAAATGTGAACCAGGAGGCGATCCTGTTCAATGACACGATATTCAACAACATAGCCTTCGGAGTTGAAGGTGCTACCATGGAACAGGTCGTGGCTGCGGCCAAGATAGCCAACGCACACGAGTTCATCATCGAGAAGGAGGAAGGATATCAGACCAACATCGGTGACAGAGGCGCCAAGCTTTCCGGCGGACAGAGACAAAGGATAAGCATAGCAAGAGCGATTCTCAAGAATCCTCCGGTGCTCATTCTCGACGAAGCGACATCTGCTTTGGATACGGAGTCAGAAAAGCTGGTGCAGGAAGCGCTTGACAGGCTGACAGGTTCAAGAACCACGATAGCAATCGCACACCGCCTATCGACCATCAGGAATGCAGATGAGATATGCGTGCTTCACGAAGGACGCATTGTAGAAAGAGGCAGACACGAAGAACTACTCGCTCTTGACGGATATTACAAGAAACTGAACGATATGCAGGCACTGTAATGATCAGAAGAAGACACATATACACAGCACTTTTCTGCCTGTACATACTGGCTGTATGCTTCCTATGCTTTACCAAAGGGGAGCAATTGCCTGACGTTCCGTCAACCTGGTTCGGACTTCCCGCAGACAAAGTGGCTCATTTCATAATGTTCCTTCCTTATACTCCTCTTGCATATCTCACATTCGCACCGGAGAAAGGAAACATCTGGAGAAAAATTGCCATAATCATGATAAGCGCTACCATAGGATTCGGACTGGCGGTCGCTACGGAAAGGATCCAAGGAATACTGGGATATAGGGCCGAAGATGCACTTGACATATTTTCAGACTCGATCGGTCTAGGGGCAGGAACTGCCATTACAGTCATTACGGCAACGGTTCAGCACATGAGAAGACTATAGAGAAGAATGAAAAGACTATTCTGCATACTATCCATATACCTGTCGTTATCTGCAGCCGCCGTGGCCCAGAGCACGATAGTAAAGGACTTCAAGGAGACAACCGACTCATTGAACATTCTGTTACGCGAAAAGACCGACGTCAACGGATGGCTTGGACTGAAGGCCATAATGAAACGAGGAGGAACGCTTGATTTCTATTTTACAGAATCACTAGGTGACTACCCTCTCAGGACCGGTGACGTGAAATGGTTCAGGAACCAGCTCAGGTCTCTTTTCCCGGAAAAATATCAGAAATATGAATTAGGAAGGGTATACTCCAGGAATGTAGACATC
>SUYV01000027.1 GCA_015060255.1 Bacteroidales bacterium
TGGCGCCAGCTGCACCGCCGGGTATCCACGTTCGGTCAGGATAAGCGCTGAAAGCATCTAAGCGCGAAGCCGTCTTCAAGATGAGACATCTATGAGGGTCGTGGGAGACTACCACGTTGATAGGCAGGAGGTCTAAAGGCAGCAATGTCAAAGCCGACCTGTACTAATAGCCCGACATCTTCCTCTGTTGTCGTTCCTTTGCCCTTCGCAATGTGTAGAAGCATGCGTAAAGAGGCAATTGGGATGATGAGGAACAAGCCTTGACAGGTCACAACGGATGGGCTCTATGTCAGTACGGCCGCGTTATTTTTTCTCAAGACATATACTGTGGCGGTTATAGCGGCGAGGATCCACCTCTTCCCATTCCGAACAGAGAAGTTAAGCTCGCCATCGCCGATGGTACTGCCCCACCAGGTGGGAGAGTAGGTAGCTGCCACTTTCTTATACGACACCCTGTCATCACATGATGACGGGGTGTTTTGTTATATGCCCTACGGGCCGGTCGCTTCGCGACTTTGAACAACCGGTGTGTCTGCTGACATCACAACCGGCGTGGCAGCTAACGTACTGAACAGCAGTTCGTTACTGTGGTGCGCGTGCTGCCAATGGGGAGCACGCACATGTAAGAAACCTCCTGATTGTCAGGAGGTTGAGTGTCATGATTATTTGAAGGTGTTATTTAGATTTCTTCCCGGATGTTGTAGTGGTTGCGGTCCTGGCTGTTGCGGGAGATCATTTCGCAGATGAAACCTGCGAGGAACAGTTGGAAACCGAGGATTACAGCCAGAAGGGCGAGATAGAAGAGCGGCTGCTCTGTGACTGGTCTGAATGCCATTCCGTTACCCTGCTGGATGAGTTTCTCGGCTATGATCCATATCGCCATAATTCCACCGGTCAGGAACATGAGGATTCCTGTGAATCCGAAGAAGTGCATCGGCTTCTTGCCGAATGTGCTGAGGAACCAGAGTGAGATAAGGTCAAGGAAGCCGTTTACGAATCTCTCAAGACCGAATTTGCTCTTGCCGTATTTCCTCTTCTGGTGCTGGACCGGTTTTTCTGTTATCTTTCCGAATCCGGCATTCTTTGCCAAATATGGGATGTATCTGTGCATCTCGCCATATACCTCTATATTCTTGACCACTTCGTTGCGGTATGCCTTGAGGCCGCAGTTCATATCGTGCAGCTTTATGCCGGTAATCTTGCGGGCGGTCCAGTTGTAGAGTTTTGATGGCAGATTCTTGGTGAGCTTGTTGTCAAACCTTTGTTTTTTCCAGCCTGATACTATGTCGTATCCATCCTCGATGATCATCCTGTACATTTCAGGAATCTCTTCTGGTGAGTCCTGGAGATCTGCGTCCATGGTCACAACCACACGTCCCTCGGCTGCCTTGAATCCGTGGAAGAGAGCAGCAGATTTGCCGTAGTTGCGTCTGAAGGATATGCCTCTGATGGCAGGATTTGCAGCTGACAGACCCTTTATTATGTCCCATGATCCGTCGCGGCTGCCGTCGTCCACCATTATTATTTCATACTTGTATCCTTCCTGCTTCATCACTGTCTCGATCCATCTTACGAGTTCAGGAAGCGATTCCTCTTCATTGAAGAGTGATATGACGATTGAAAGGTCCTTGCTGTATTCCATGTTGTCTTATTGCTGATCTGGTTTGTAATCTGCAAACGGATCCCTGCTAGGGATGTTGCGTGAGAGGATTGCTGAAACTACCGTTCCGAACAGGAAGCAATATATCAGATTAGATATGAATGTTATCTGAGGCATGTTTGAAAGCATGTTATCCATAACTGTAGCAGTGTTGGAGTCCATCATAGGAGCCATCTGCTGCATCATCATATCGAACTGCTCTGCGTAGTAGTCTGCGGAGATGAATGCCATGTTTGCAAAAGATGCGGCCGAATATACCAGAGCCGAAAGGAGGGCAGTGGCCATTCCCATTCTGAATGTGGCCCTGTTGTCTGCTTCCGGGCATGCTGCTGCGAATTTCTTCATATACATATGCATGAGATATATGCATCCTCCTGTCTCTGCAGCCCAGAGGACGAGGCCGATCACACTCACGGCAAATGCGGGCATCTGTGCCGTTGACATGACCTGGCTGATGAACATGCTGGCTGTAGAGATCAGACCCATGAGCAGACCTGCTGTTCCTGCCATATTCCAAAGCATCTTTTTAGCGTTACTATCCATAATATATTGCGTTTAGACATACAAAGATAGAAAAAAATTCCTACCTTTGTACGCTTGTCTGCATATGGCATGCAATTAGTTGGAATTAAAAGATAAAGATATGATAAACATTACATTTCCTGACGGCAGCGTGAGACAGTACGAGAGTGGTGTTTCCGCTTTTGACATTGCACAGAGCATAAGTCCGAGACTTGCAGCTGATGTGTTGGCTGCAACAGTAGTAACCTCTGCAGATGCGACAGGAAAAGGTACGGTATATGATGTTACACGCCCTATCACTGAGGATGCTGCCATCCGTCTCCACAAGTGGGAGGATCCGGAGGCAAAGCACGTCTTCTGGCATTCGTCATCACACCTTCTCGCTGCAGCTCTCGAGGCTCTCTATCCTGGAGTGAAGTTCGGTATCGGACCTGCAATCGAGACTGGTTTCTATTATGACGTAGACTTTGGTGGAAAGACTCTCGTGGAGGCTGACCTCAAGGCTATCGAGGACAAGATGGTCGAGCTTGCACGTCAGAAGAATCCTTTCGTAAGGACAGAGGTTTCAAAGGCTGACGCTCTCAAGACTTTCACAGAGAAGGGCGACGAGTACAAGTGCGAGCTTATCAGCGAGCTTGAGGACGGTACCATCACTTTCTATACAAACGGTGATTTTACAGACCTTTGCCGAGGACCTCACCTCAAGGACACTTCAGTGATCAAGGCAGTGAAGCTTACTGCTATCGCAGGAGCATACTGGAGAGGTGACCAGGAGCGTCAGATGCTTACCCGTGTTTATGGCGTGACCTTCCCTAAGAAGTCAATGCTTGACGAATATCTCCAGATGATGGAGGAGGCTAAGAAGCGTGACCACAGAAAGATCGGTAAGGAGATGGAACTCTTCACATTCTCTCAGAGAGTGGGTCAGGGTCTTCCATTGTGGCTTCCAAAGGGTGCGGCTCTCCGTGAGCGCCTCGAGAATTTCCTCAAGAAGCTCCAGAAGTCATACGGCTATCTTCCTGTAATCACTCCTCATATCGGAAACAAGGACCTTTATGTGACTTCCGGTCACTATGCAAAATACGGCAAGGATTCGTTCCAGCCGATCCACACTCCGCAGGAGGGCGAGGAATACCTCCTCAAACCTATGAACTGCCCTCACCATTGTGAGATCTACAGGTCCAAGCCACGCTCATACAAGGATCTTCCATTGAGACTTGCAGAGTTCGGTACGGTATACCGCTACGAGCAGAGCGGTGAGCTCCATGGTCTTACCCGTGTACGCAGCTTCACTCAGGATGACGCCCACCTCTTCTGCCGTCCTGACCAGATCAAGGAGGAGTTCTGCAAGGTGATCGACATCATCCTCTATGTGTTCAAGACATTGAACTTCAGCGAGTATGTTGCACAGATATCACTTCGTGACCCTGAGAACAAGACCAAGTATATCGGATCTGACGAGAACTGGGCAAAGGCTGAGGCTGCAATCATTGAGGCAGCTCAGGAGAAGGGTCTCAATACAGTAGTGGAGTATGGCGAGGCGGCATTCTACGGTCCTAAGCTCGACTTCATGGTGAAGGATGCGATCGGAAGAAAGTGGCAGCTCGGTACTATCCAGGTTGACTATAACCTTCCTGAGAGATTCGAGCTCGAGTACATCGGAAGCGACAACCAGAAGCATCGTCCGGTGATGATTCACCGTGCGCCATTCGGATCGCTCGAGAGATTCGTGGCTGTGCTCCTCGAGCATACAGGCGGAAAACTCCCTCTCTGGCTCACTCCGGATCAGGTTAACATCGTGCCAGTCAGCGAAAAATATGAGGAATATGCAAAAAAAGTTTGCAGTTTGCTGAATAATTCCGATATTCGCGCCGCCGTAGATGATCGAAACGAGACATTGGGCAAGAGAATCCGTGAGAGTGAACTCAAGAGGATTCCTTTCCTTGTGATTGTAGGTGAGAAGGAAATGACTGAGGGTACGGTTTCTGTCAGAAGACAGGGTGGAGTAGACGCAGGATCTATGCCGGTTGATGATTTTGTCGCATTGGTAAGCAATGAGATAAAGGATCAGCTGTCGTAGTTTTGACCATATTATTAACTTAACTTATAGGAGGATTTATTTATCGCAGCACCATTTAAACCAGGTCCGCGCCCAATGGGACCAAGACCTAGCGCTCGTCCAGGCCAGAGGCCTAACCAAGCTAAGAAGGACGAGGACGGATTGAGAATCAATGAAGAGATTACAGCATCTCAAGTACGTCTCGTAGGAGAGAACATTCCGGAACAGGGAGTCTACTCGCTCAGAGATGCTTTGAGGATGGCTGATGAGCAGGATCTTGATCTGGTGGAGATAAGCGCGAAAGCTGACCCTCCTGTATGTAAGATAATGGACTATCAGAAATATCTCTATCAGCAGAAGAAGAAAGCTAAGGAGATGAAGGCTAACGCAGCCAAGATAGTCATCAAGGAAATCCGCTTCGGTCCTAATACGGATGAGCATGATTTCCAGTTCAAGTTGAAGCATGCGCAGGAGTTCCTGCAGGAAGGCTCGAAGGTAAAGGCATCGGTCTTCTTCAAAGGACGCTCTATCATTTACGCAGATCAGGGAGAAAAGCTCCTTCTTCGTTTTGCGGTGGAGCTTGAGGAGTACGGAAGAGCAGAGCAGATGCCTAAGCTTGAAGGAAAGAGGATGATCATGATGATCGCCCCGTTGAAGAAAAAGTAATCCAAGGATTGGATACAGAATAATTATTAACTAAATCAAATTTAACTATGCCAAAGATGAAGACCAACTCCGGTTCAAAAAAGCGTTTCACGCTTACCGGAACGGGAAAAGTTAAGAGAAAGCACGCTTACAAGAGCCACATTCTCACAAAGAAGACCAAAAAGCAGAAGAGAAATTTGACTCACATCGCGCTCGTTGCCAATGTAGACGAGAAGAGAGTCAAAGCTTTGTTGGGTATGTAATTTTAAGTAATTACACAGTTATTTTAAGTTAAACTTGGAACGCAGTCGAAAAGCTCCTGAAAGAAAGGACACTGCCTCCATAAAACAGTTAAATTTATGCCAAGATCGGTAAATTCAGTTGCCTCAAGGGCACGCCGCAAGAAGATTCTTAAGAAGACCCGCGGCTATTTTCTTTCAAGAAAGAATGTTTGGACGGTAGCAAAGAACACCTATGAGAAGGGTCTCACTTATGCTTACCGTGACCGTAAGAACAAGAAGCGCTCATTCCGCGCACTTTGGATCCAGAGAATCAACGCAGCCGCACGTCAGTACGGTATGACTTATTCTCAGTTTATGGGTCGCATCGCAAAGCAGAACATCGGTTTGAACCGTAAGGTGCTTGCAGACCTTGCTATGAACAATCCTCAGGCATTTGAGGCTATCATCAATTCTGTAAAATAGTGAAGGTTGATGAGCCTGAAGGAATTATACCACAATAAATGGGCGAGGTTCGGCTTTTGGGCAGTCCTCTACATTCTTTGGGTAATATGGCTCGGAAACTATTGGTGGCTTTTCGGACTTGTCCCTATCTTTGACTATCACATTACCAGGAAGGTGAAGTGGCTGTTCTGGAAGAAGGAGTACAAGGAAGGAGAAAAACACAATGCTCTGCTTGACTGGCTGGACGCCATCATCTTTGCAGTCGTTGTCGTTACGTTCATCAATACGTTCTTTTTCCAGGCTTTCAAGATTCCTTCATCATCAATGGAGAGTTCGCTTTACACAGGTGACCATCTGTTTGTAAGCAAGCTCGCATACGGGCCAAAGCTGCCACAGACCCCTCTTACCATACCTTTCACTCATAATGTCATCGGAGGTAAAGAGTCTTATTCGACCCTTATTCAAAGTGACTACAGGAGGCTCAAGGGCTTCGGTAAGGTAAAGACAGGCGATTATGTGGTTTTTGGATTCCCACACGGTGACACGATTCTGACTAAAGCTCCTGCCGATGACTACTATATGGCAGTCAGAACAATAGGACGTGAGCAAGTCATCCGTCAATATGGCCCATTGAAAGTCAGGCCGGCTGACAAGAAAGACCATTATGTCAAGAGATGTGTTGCAGTGGCTGGAGATACCCTTGAAATCCGAGACGGACAGGTGTACGTCAACGGTATAGCTCAGGAGAACTGGCCAGGTGTGCAGAATTCATATAAGGTTGTCACTAACGGGCAGAGGATAAATCCTGTAGTCCTTGACAAGATAGGACTTAATACAGGTGAGTTGGGATATCATTCCGGTCTTCCCGGCTATCCGCAGATGCCTTTGACAGCTGAGATGCTTAAATCTGTAGAGAAACTTCCAAATGTTGTCTCAGTCGACCAGAACGTAGATGTCTATCCGCCGGATTATCCGGATTCGTTTATGACGATCTTCCCGTTCTCGCCTTCATACGAATGGACAAGAGACAATTTCGGTCCGCTCTGGATTCCGAAGAAAGGTGTGGAAGTCGAGCTTAGTGAAGAAAACCTCCCTCTTTATGAGAGGATCATCACAGCTTATGAGGGAAACACTCTCAATGTAAAGAATGGAACGATCTACATCAATGGAGAAGAGGCTCATACCTACACATTCAGGCAGGATTATTACTTCATGATGGGAGACAACAGGCACAACTCGCTTGACTCAAGATACTGGGGATTTGTACCTGAAGATCACATAGTCGGAAAACCCGCATTGATCTGGCTCTCAATCGATGGGAACAAGAAGTTCCCGAAAAATATAAGATGGCGCAGGTTCTTCAAATTTGTATAGATTTTTTGCAATTGCAATTTTTTTATGCGATATTTGCAGCCCGCTAATTATGAATTAATTAAAAAAGTTATATACAATGGCAAAGGTTTGTCAAGTTACAGGAAGAAAGAGAATGGTCGGAAACAACGTTTCGCATTCTAAGAGACGCACAAAGCGCGTCTTCGCCCTGAACCTCAAGACCAAGAAGTTCTGGTCAGAGGCAGAGCAGAGATTCATTACTCTTAAGGTGTCTTGCAAGGGTATGAGAACAATCGAGAAGAATGGTCTCGACGCTACCATCAAGGACGCTCAGCAGAAAGGATTTATTAACCTTGTTTAATTTTACGAATTATGGCAAAGAAAGCAAAAGGTAACAGGGTGCAGGTCATCCTTGAGTGCACTGAGCAGAGAGAGAGCGGTGTACCAGGTATCTCAAGATACATCACTACCAAGAACAAGAAGAACACAACTCAGCGTCTGGAGCGTATGAAGTACAATCCGTTCCTTAAGAAGGTAACCCTTCATCGCGAGATCAAATAATTAAGGAGGATTAAGAAATGGCAAAGAAAGCAGTCGCAACCTTCAAGGCCGGTACACTCAAGAAGATGGTTAAGTGTATCCGTATGGACAAGTCTCCAAAGACTGGCGCTTATGTTTTCACTGAGCAGCTCGTAGAGGAGAGTCAGGCAAAGGATTTCTTCGCAAAGAAATAATTTAAATTATATAGAAAGAAGCAGGTTTGAACAGACCTGCTTCTTTTTTATTATCATAAAAACGCGTATATTTGTAGGTTACTATAAATATGCGCATTTTGCGTATTTGGACATATGGGAATATTCGATAAAGGTGTAAAAAAGACGAACAGAAGCTTCTTTGACAGACTCTCCAGGGCGATAGTCGGAAAGACGGAAGTCGACGATGATCTGCTTGATGCAATAGAGGAGGCTCTGCTCGCAACAGATATGGGTGTGGACACTACCATGAAGATCATCGAGAATCTTGAGGAAAGGGTCCGCAGGGATAAATATGTGTCACTTGACGAACTGGTGGACATCCTCCGTGATGAGATTGCCGGACTTCTCAATGTGCGTGAAGGTGAGACCTCGGACGATGCGGTCGAACCTTTCGACTTCAGCAAGAAGCCGTATGTGATCATGGTCGTAGGAGTGAACGGCGTCGGCAAGACAACGACAATCGGCAAGCTTGCCAGCAGCCTTAAGGCTCAGGGCAAGAAGGTAGTCCTTGGCGCAGCCGATACTTTCAGGGCAGCTGCAGTTGATCAGTTGACAATCTGGTCTGAGCGTGCCGGTGCCGACATCGTGAAGCAGGCCATGGGTTCTGATCCGGCTTCTGTCGCATTTGATACGGTCAAGTCTGCTGTGGCCAAGGATGCAGATGTGGTGATCATTGACACGGCAGGTCGTCTTCACAACAGGATAGACCTCATGAACGAGCTTACCAAGATCCGCAATGTGATGAGGAAGGTCGTTCCTGATGCACCGCACGAAGTTCTTCTCGTTCTTGACGGAAGCACCGGCCAGAACGCCTTCCAGCAGGCAAAGGAGTTCATGAGGGCGACAGACATTACGGCTCTCGCTGTCACAAAGCTTGATGGAACAGCCAAGGGCGGAGTTGTCGTCGGCATCGTGGATCAGTTCCGCATTCCTATCAAGTTTGTCGGCATAGGTGAGGGCATAGATGACCTCAAGGTATTCAACAAGAGAGAATTCGTCGGCTCTCTCTTTTCAAAAGACGATCTCGTCTGAATGTCATCCTGAACGAAGTGAAGGATCTTATATGAATAATTAAAGAAAACAATATATGAAGATTTCGTACAATTGGCTCAAGGACTACCTTGAGTGTGACCTCGCTCCAGAGGCCGTTGCAGAAGCGCTGACTTCAATAGGACTTGAAGTTGACTCGCTTGAACAGATAGAGGAGATTCCTGGCGGTCTGGCAGGAGTGATCGTGGCAGAGGTCGTAGAGTGTGTGGACCATCCGGATTCTGACCACCTCCATATAACAAAGCTCAACACAGGCGAAGGCGATCTTCTTCAGGTTGTCTGCGGCGCTCCTAATGTTGCGGCAGGACAGAAGGTTCTTCTTGCTACAGTGGGAACAGTCCTCGGCGAGGATTTCAAGATCAAGAAGTCGAAGATCCGCGGCGTGGAGTCTTTCGGAATGATCTGCGCAGAGGACGAGCTCGGAATCGGCGAGTCACATGACGGTATCATGGTACTTGATCCTGAGGCAGTGCCGGGAACACCTGCAAAGGAATATCTCGGTCTTGCGACAGACGCTCTCATAGAGATCGGACTCACAGCAAACCGCGTGGATGCAGCTTCGCACATCGGTGTTGCAAGGGATCTTTACGCATATCTCAAGCATAACGGCGTGCCATGCGCTCTCAATATTCCTGATGTATCAGCATGGGCTGACAGCTCAGAGGGAGAGGCGATTCCTGTAGAGGTTACTGCAGCTGACGGGGCTCCAAGATATACCGGAACTACAATCAAGGGTGTCAAGGTGGCAGCGTCGCCTGAGTGGCTTCAGAAGAAGCTCCTCGCGATCGGTCTCAGACCGATCAACAACATCGTCGACATCACCAACTTCGTCCTCCATGAAATAGGACAGCCTCTTCACGCATTTGATGCGGCGAAGATTGCCGGCGGCAAGGTGGTAGTGCGCAGAGCAGTGGAAGGCGAGAAGTTCGTGACCCTCGACGGCGTAGAGCGCACTCTGAGCGCGGCAGACCTCATGATCGCGAACGCAGAGAAGCCGATGTGCCTCGCAGGTGTATTCGGCGGTGAGGAGTCAGGTGTTACAGAAAATACTGTTGACGTTTTCCTCGAGAGCGCATATTTCAATCCTGTATCGATCAGAAAGAGTTCAAAGAGACATGGTCTCAAGACTGACGCATCTTTCCGTTATGAGCGTGGCGCAGACCCTCTCGTTGTAGAGTATGCAGCAAAACGTGCCGCTCTCCTTATCCAGGAGCTTGCAGGAGGTCAGATTGTGGGCAGAATGCAGGAGTTCTATCCTGAGAAGATAGAGAAGAAGGTCGTTGACCTTGACTATGACCGCATCGAGGCGTTTGTAGGAAAGAAGATCGGCCACGAGGTGATAGAGGGCATTCTCGAAGGCCTTGCATACGAGTTCATCGAGAAGACAGAGACCGGTGCAAAGGTTGCTGTGCCTTCATATATGATCGACGTATATCGCGAGTGTGACGTGGTGGAGGAGATCCTCCGTATCTACGGCTATAATAATATCGAGCTTCCGCAGGCCATGAGAATGTCTGTGAATGCTCCTCAGAAGCCTGAGCCTGAGCAGGTAAGGACCGCTATAGCGGATTTCCTCGCGGCAAACGGATTCGTAGAGACCATGAACAACTCGCTTACAAAGTCGGATTATTATTCAAAGCTCAAGACATTCCCGGAGGAGAGATGCGTAAGGATCATGAATCCTCTCAGCTCTGATCTCAATGTGATGAGACAGACTCTTCTTCTTAACGGTCTTGAGGTGATCGCATACAACATCAACCGTCAGATCACGAATGTGAAGACGTTTGAGTACGGTTCAGTATACTCATTCAAGCCTGAGACAGACGGCAAGACTCTCGAGTCATATGAGGAGCATACATGCTACGCTCTCTTCATGAGCGGACAGCCGGACAAGTCATGGAGAGTGGATCCGGGCAAGGGAAGCTACTTCCAGCTCAAGGGCTATCTTGAGCTTCTGCTCAAGCGTTTCGGCTGCGACATCTATTCGCTCGAGACCGAGGCTGCTCCTGCAGACATGTTCTCGGAGGGACTTGCATACAGTCTTCCGGGTTCGCACCAGCCTCTTGCAGTAATGGGAACGATAGCTCCTGCAAGACTCAAGCAGTTCGGCATCAAGCAGCCGGTATTCGCTGCCGAGATCAGCTGGCCTGCACTCTTCGAGCTCGTCAAGAGAAACAAGATCAAATATAAGGAACTCCCTAAGTTCCCTGAGGTAAGGCGTGACCTCGCCATCCTCCTTGACGAGTCAGTAAGCTATGCTGACCTCCGCAAGAGTGCTTTCCGTGTAGGAAAGAAGCTCCTCAAGCAGGTAGGACTCTTTGACGTCTACAGAGGCGATAAGATCGCAGAGGGCAAGAAGCAGTATGCACTCAGCTTTGTTCTTCAGGATCTTGACAAGACGTTGACAGACAATGATGTAGAGAGAGTTATGAGCAAGCTTCTGTCTACATTCCAGAACGAGTTCGGAGCAACATTGAGATAGTGATGAAGAAGCATTTCGTCATATTGCTGCTGCTTGCAGCCATAGTTCTCGCGCCGTCCTGCAGAAGGAACGGCCCGAGGGTCATTCCGCGTGGCAAGCTGGCAAAGATTTATGCCGAGATGTTCGTGACGGACCAGTGGATCCAGAACACCCCGAAGCTCAGGAGCATAGCGGATACTTCGCTGGTATATGAGCCGATACTTGAGAAGTATGGCTATACCTCCGAGGACTATCAGCATAGCGTCCAGCACTATATGGATGATCCGGAGAGATTCTCCAGGATACTGAGGACGACGGGTGAGATTCTTGATGATCAGATCAAGGACCTGAAGCGGAAGCAGAAGGAACTTCAGGAACTGGAGGCGAAGAGACTCGCCGAATCGAAGCGTAAGTATCCGGAATATGAACTTTGGTACACCGAACTTCCGCCAAGGAATGAAAGGGACTACTCTGACACAATCAGCGTAGGCTGGGATACAGCTTCATTAATGTTCAAGTTCAGGTACATGCCAAGGACGGATACCATATATGAGGGAGTGCGCATGATCGTTCCGGCTGATACATTGACAGTCGCAGACAGCCTGACTGTTAAGGATTCGATCGCGGCCGTGGATCCTGTGGCTGAGGCCAAGCTGCTTGCCTTGCCTGAAAATCCCAAGGTCAGACCGGACACCCTGGTGAGGAAGCCGATGCTGCAGCAGAGGCCGGATGCGTCACGATTTAAAAAGAGAATGAAAGATGAGCTGTAAGAGAGTGACCGCGGAGTTCGTATATACATTGGAATCTCCGCAACCGATAAGAAACGGATATGTCGAGTATGATGAGACTGATGGGACAATAATTTCTGTCGGTTCATGTGCTGAAGGCGAAACTGTGGAGCCTGGCGCGCTCGTACCGGGTTTTGTCAATGCTCACTGTCATGTAGAACTGTCTCATCTGCATAAGAAGTTCCGCAAGGGAACAGGAATGGCCGGATTCATAGACCAGATCAACGAACTTCGTGACTGGGCTGGTCGTGAGGCGAAGGCTCAGCTCGTGCAGGAGTGGATGGACAAGATGTGGGCTGACGGTGTTTCTGCAATGGCGGATATCAGCAATGATGACTCGTCATTTGACGTGAAGAGCGGCCATAAGATGTATACAAGGACATTCCTTGAGGTTTTCGGCAGCGAGCCGCATATGTGTGAAGGCGTCATGGCTGAGGTGACGGAACTTGGCCGTGTAGCGGACAAGGCAGGAATCGATGCTGCCCCGACCCCTCACTCATGCTATACGATGAGCCCTCAGCTTCTGAGCGCGTCAGCGGCTGCAGGACTTGCAAAGGGCTATCTGTCATATCACTCGCAGGAGAGTCAGGAGGAGGAGGATCTTCTCCGCAGCGGCTCAGGGGCCATGTATGAAAACCGCAGGAGGTCGGGCATGAGCACTCCGCCGGTGACCGGAGAGTCTTCTCTGAAGTACTTCCTGGATCGTCTGGCAGATGCGAAGCCTGCGCCATATGATGAGCATATTCTTCTGGTGCATAATGTATGTCTCGCACAGGATGACATACATTATGCAAAGAAGGTTATGAATAATGTGTATTGGGCGGTATGTCCGCTTTCCAATATATTTATACACAATGCATTGCCTCCGATTCCTCTTATGAGGAGAAACGGTCTGGCAATAACGCTGGGAACGGACTCGCTCTCCAGCAATGACGACCTGGACATGGTGAAGGAGATGTATTGCCTTCATGCAAACTTCCCTGAAGTTCCGATGTCGGAAATCCTGACATGGGCCTCTATGAATGGTGCGGCCTTCCTGTCAAAGGAGGATACTTTGGGAAGTCTGTCGGCGGGAAAGAAGCCAGGTGTGGTGAGGATAAGCGAAATCGATGGCGAAGGATTTGTAACTTCTGCCAGCAAGTCAGTAAGATTGGTGTGATGCTGCATTTTGATGACATAGTTTTCGGCCCTATATTCAGCCGCAGGCTCGGTTCTTCGCTCGGAGTCAATCTGCTTCCGTCCAAAGGAAAGCTGTGCAACTTCGACTGCGTATATTGCGAGTGCGGATGGAACAAGGACGGTATCGCCGAAAGGATCTTCCCGAGATTGGCAGATGTAGAGGCGGCTATGGAGCAGAAGATGTCAAAGGCGGCGGCAGAAGGGATTCCGGTGGATTCCATAACCTTTTCAGGCAATGGCGAGCCTACCATGAATCCGGACTTTCCGGAGATTATCGATGTGACTTTGAGACTCCGTGACAAGTACTTCCCGAATGCAAAGGTTTCTGTCTTGTCAAATGCAACATTGATAGGCCGTAAGGCGGTGGCTCAGGCCTTGATGAAGGTCGACAATCCGATCCTGAAGATAGATGCGTCGGAGGATGGACTGGTCAAGCAGATAAACAATCCGGTCGGTACATACAGGCTGACTGATGTGATTGAGAATCTCCGTCAGTTTGAAGGAAATTTCATCCTTCAGACCATGTTCCTTAAGTCTCCGGATTTCGACACAACGGCTCCGGAACCGCTTGAGGCATGGAGGAATATCGTAAGAGAACTGAGGCCTCGCCAGGTCATGGTCTATACGATTGACAGAGAAACACCGGACAAGTCTCTCTGCAAATATACCGTGGAGGAAATGACGGCATTTGTCCAGCCGCTCATTGATGAAGGGTTTGATATACAGGTAAGAGGATAGTATGAGACTGGTGATACAAAGAGTTACGCAGGCAAGTGTGGCGGTACCTGCAGAAGGATATGAGTCTGCGATCGGCAAAGGACTGATGGTGCTGGCCGCATTCATTGACGAGGATACGCAGGAAGACCTTGACTGGTGCGCGCGCAAGCTTGCCGCAATGCGCATATTCGATGATGAGGAAGGAGTAATGAACCTTTCTGTCAGAGATGTGGATGGCGAAGTGCTGATTGTAAGTCAGTTTACGCTATATGCGTCTACCGTGAAGGGTAACAGGCCTTCATATATAAAGGCTGCGAAGCCGGATGTTGCAATCCCGTTGTATGAGAAGTTCCTGACCATGGTTGAGGAACAGGTGGGAAAGCCGGTGGGAAGAGGCATCTTCGGCGCAGACATGAAAGTGTCACTGGTCAATGACGGTCCCGTGACGATTATAGTTGATTCAAAATTAAAATTCTAATACTATATGGCAGAATATCTTACAAAGTATGGCTATGCTCCTGATCAGGAGGCAATGGGCAGAGCTCTGGAAATGATTGCTTCAAGCCTGGAAAGCGTGGCGTCTGAGCAGGTCTACAAGGAGTGCTTCTCAATGATGGATCTTACTACATTGAAGACCAACGACACTCCTGCATCGGTAAGGAAACTGGTGGACAAGGTGAATTGCTTCCGTCAGACATATCCTGAGTGGCCGCTTCCTGCTTCTGTTTGCGTTTATCCGAACTTTGCTGCAACTGTGAAGGAGGCCAGGGCGTGCGATTTCAACATTACTGTAGTGTCAGCATGTTTCCCGTCATCACAGAGTTTCCTTGAGGTTAAGCTCAGGGAGTGTGAACTTGCTGTTGAGCACGGAGCAGATGAGGTGGATATCGTTCTTGCACTCAATGCGTTCCTTGCTGGGGATTATGATTCCGCTGCAGAGGAAATCCGTCAGGTGAGAGAGTGCATAGATGCGGTTGCTGCGAGACAGGGCCGTAAGGTGCATCTCAAGGTGATTCTTGAGACCGGACTTCTCCGTACATCAGAGGCGATTGCGAATGCTTCATTTCTCGCTATGGAAGCGGGTGCAGACTTTATCAAGACATCTACAGGAAAGGTTGATGTGAATGCTACTCCTGCCGCTGCCTATGTGATGTGTGAATGTATAGCAAAGTATCATGCCGCAACAGGACGCAAGGTAGGCTTCAAGCCTGCCGGCGGAATTTCATCTGCCGCAGATGCACTTTGTTATTATTCTATTGTTTCCTCACTCCTCGGAAAAGAGTGGCTGAATAAGGATCTCTTCCGCTTTGGCGTGAGCCGTGTTGCCAACAGCCTCCTTGCCGCGGTTGAACAGAAAACAGTGACTTTCTTTTAGAATCATAGCTGAAATTTGTTTGATTTTTTATAAAAATCAAACAAATTTTATGACTGAAATCGCCTTTAGATGCATCTCTAAGGGCGATTTTTAAATTTATCCGCGTACTTTTTTGTTACGCGGATAAATGTCGGGAACTTTGCCTCCGTAATTAAATGTTCTGATTATGAGAGGTAGATTGATTATGGTGCTGACGGCGTTGGTTCTGATGTCGTGCAGCAAAGAAGATGCTTATTCCGGCCGCGGTATTGACTATGCATACGGCAAGGAACTCAAGCATGAAATGATCGTATTGGGTGACCGTCTGGAAAACCCATACAAGACAGAGAATATGGCGAAAGCCTTGAAGTCTCTGTATCCTACCAAGGCGGACAGAGTCGAGATTTCAACGACTAATCTATATGTCCGCTTTCTTCCTGCAGATGATTCTGAATATGAACTTCTGATTGCAAAGGGTGTTCAGATGCTGGACCACCCGTTGGACTATGATATCCTCGTGGAGGGGGACTGGTATCATGATCCTGATGTACCGGAGGATGATATGACCTGGCAATATGCCGTGGTTGATCCGGATTTTGAATTCCCTGATGTCAGGTATGAAATCATTGATGAGTGCTATATTGCAGAAAATGCTGCCGGGACTCGTGCTGATGATGGAATTGATTGGGATGCAGTAGAACGAGAAGCCTATATCATCACAGGAAACGAGGAACGTCTTCCTGTACTTACAAAAAGTTCTGCTAAAGTCAAGCCTTCGGGCCGTATCACTATTGTTGATGAGCATGCGAATGGTGGAAAGCCCATAGGAGTGGCAGGAGTGCGGGTCTCATGTAACTCGTTCGTGAAGTTCGACAATGCATATACGGACCGTGACGGATATTATGAGATGTCAAAGTCATTTTCGTCAAAGCTCAGGTATCGTCTTGTATTCAAGAATGAGAAAGGCTTTTCCATCGGATTCAATCTTGTTCTTGTACCTGCATCAGTCTCTACATTGGGGAAATCTGCTCCGGATGGAGTCAATATGACAATTACAAAGGATTCTGAACAAAAGCTTTTCAGAAGATGCGTGGTCAATAATTCCGCATACGAATATTTTACAAGATGCGTGGATGATGATCTGGGGATAAATGTGCCGCCGTCTGATCTGAGGCTCTGGATATTCAATAATATCGCTTCCAGCAGTGCAGTGATGCTCCATCATGGTACAGTGTTGGAAGGGGAAATGCTCAATAAGTATCTAGGTGAGTATATTTCACTGATACAGTATTTCCTTCCGGACATCACTGTCGGTGTCAAGGGCGCTTCAGATTATCGCAGCATATATTCAGATACCTGCCACGAACTGGCTCATGCCAGCCATTTCTCAAAAGTAGGTACGTCGTATTGGAATACCTATATACGATATATAATCGAATCATATATAAAGACAGGCGGCAAGACCTATGGTGATGGAACCGGAGTCGGTGCAGGGCATTGCGAGGTAGGAGAAATGTGGGCTTATTATCTTGAAAGCAAGATGTATAAGGAACGGTATGGAGGCAGATTCCCTTCATTCGGGACTTCATACTGGTTTGCTCCTCAGATCCTCAGATATCTTGATGAAAGAGGGGTGTCTTGCTCTGAAATGTTTTCGGTACTCGATGCCACGATAGCTTCAAGAAGTGATATGAAGGCTGCATTCATGCTGGCATTCCCGGATAAACGTGCGATTATAGAGCAGGTGTTCAACAGATATTGATTGCTGATGAAAAGAATGATATTGACTGCAGTTGCTGTACTGCTGATGTCACCTTGTCTCTCATTTGCCCAGAAATTCAGTGTCTCGACCAATCTTATGGATTATGTGTGTCTGGGTACATTGAATGTAGATGTTTCATATGCACTTTCCCGCCGATGGAGCATCACCGGAGGCGTAAAATACAACCCTTTTACATTCCGCGCTGATAATCCCGAAAGGCAGTTTCAGTACAGACAGATTTCAGGATCCCTGGGTGCCAGGATATGGCCATGGCACACACTGTCCGGCTGGTGGTTTGCGGGAAGGCTTCGGTATCAGGAGTATAATAAAGGTGGCCTTCTGTCTCCCGAAACGGAAGAGGGGGACAGGTTTGGTGCGGGCTTGTATTCGGGATATACCCATATGCTCTCACGGCACTTCAATCTGGAATTCGGACTTGGATTATGGACTGGAATGTCCATTTACAACAAGTATTCGTGTCAGGTGTGTGGTTTGACAGTGCAGTCGGGCAGAAAATATTTCCTGCTGCCTGACGATCTTATGATATCTATTGTTTATGTGTTCTGACATGAGATTCTGTGTTTTGATTCTGCTGGTATCCCTGGTTTCATGTACTCCATACAGGAAGATACAGAAGATCCGGTCTGGGGAAGTGGAGATGAGACTTTCCGTACCTGATGAAAAGCCTGATGAGCCTGAGGATGATGCCGATATGCAGATAGACAGCATAAGGAGTACGCTTTCCGATGAACCCTTGATAATGAATGCAATACGTGATTCAGAAACAGGTGAGATGGTGGCTACGGATGTGATAAGCGCCTCTAAGGTTACGGCACGTTTCAGAAACGTGGCGGAGAGGGCGGGATATGTATCCATCAGCTTTGATGTGACGGTACCTGCGGGTATGTCTGATTCGCAGTGGCAGTTGAAGATAAGACCTTTCATGGCAATAGAAACGGATACTCTGGCATTGGATCCGGTGTATATTACAGGGTCAGCCTATCGTGCCTCCCAGCTGAAGGGGTATGAACGATACAGGGCCTTTCTCAGATCCATCATTACTGATACTACGGACTTTCTCCGTCTGAATCAGTTGGAAATATTTCTGGAAAGACATTTCCCCGAAACATATGCCATGAAGACCGATTCGACAATAATATCGGAGCCGATGGCGGAGAACCTTTTCGGAGTCACTCAGAGAGATGCACTGAATCACTATTCGAGACATCTGAAATGGAAAGCCAATGAACGTAGAAAGGGGAGGCGCGACCGTATGTTCCGGAAGTATGTGAAGGATCCGATTGAAAGGGAAGGAATCCGTCTGGACACGGTTCTAGTGGGAGTCGATGGCGATTTCATATACAGATATGAGCACACATTCCGGAGTCGGCCAAGATTGAAGAAGGTCATGATCTCATTGAAGGGCAGTCTGTATGAGAAAGGTGAACCGCTGCTGGAACTGCCCTTCCCTGACGACCTGACATTCTATATAAGTTCATTGTCTACATTGGCGGATGAACGGCCGAAATACCGAATGCTGGTTCTCGAAAGAAGGGCGTATGATAACACCAAAGCATTGATAGACTTTCATCTGGGTAGCTCGGAAGTTGACACTTTGCTTGGAGATAATGCGTCCGAGATGAAACGTGTGAGGAAGTGTATCGATGATGTGTTCGCTCGTGAAGAATTTGTGCTGGATTCTCTGGTAATCGTTGCGTCGTGCTCCCCGGAAGGTTCATATGCTTCCAATCGCAAATTGTCCAAAGCCAGATCGGAGGCTGTAATGAAACATATAGGGGAGTATGTGCCTGAAGAGTGGCGGGACAGTCTCCGGGCATCTGCTCTTCCGGAAAATTGGGAACAGCTTGCCAGATTGATCGAGAATGATACGGTCATCCTTTCTTCTCAACGCGTCAGGATGTTGGAAATGATTGAGGGAATGAAGGATCCGGACAGGACAGAGAGGATGCTATCGGCTTTTCCAGAATACAGATATCTGCGTGAGAAGCTGTATCCGAAGCTCAGAAGTGTGCGCTTCGACTTCTATCTGCATCGAGCCGGTATGGTCAAGGATACGGTCCATACGACTGAGCTTGACAGTCTGTATATGGAAGGGATACAGGCACTGAAGGATCTGGATTACAGGAAGGCGGTCAGCATACTTCGTCCATATGATGACTATAATGCAGCCTTGGCATTCATGTCGGCTGACTATAACCACTCGGCTCTTGATGTGCTGAATCGGCTGGATGATACCGATCCGAAGGTGTGCTATCTTAAGGCCATGGTGCTGTCGCGTCTGGGACAGGATGGTGAAGCCATGAAATATTTTGATCTCAGCCTGGCGTATGATCCGTATCTTGAACATAGGGCGAACCTTGATCCGGAGATGTATAAGTTGGTTAAACAAAGACAGAAAACCTTTAATATTTATGATTATGAGTAAACAGTTTTATTTGGCGGCCTTTGCCGCAATGTCCCTTGTGGGATGTAATGAGAAGATGCTTGAACAGAATGTACCTGCAACAGAAGAGGTTCGCTTGACCGTGAATCTGCCGCAGCTGGCTACCAAGGTCATGGGTACTCCATCTGACGATGCCGTGAACAGTCTGCAGATATTTGTGTTCAATAAGTATGGGGTATATGAAACCTCAGCATCAGGAAGCGGGAAGTCTCTGACTTTGACCTGCACGACGGGAGAGAAGCAGATAATGGCATTGGTAAATGCCGATACGGAGAGTAATGTGCCGGATATCAATACTCTTCGTTCAAGAAAAGCAAAGCTCTCCAGCATGGCAGCCGGGGATCTGATCATGTCAGGAGAAACGACTGATGAACTGACCAATGACAGTTCTATAGAAATGAACGTCAAGCGACTCCCTTCCAGGGTTATACTTAATTCAGTGCAGACTGACTTTGACCTGGAGCAGCATAAGAGCTTGTCCTTTGCCGTAAAATCGGTGTTTCTGATAAACGTTGCAGGTGATGCTCCGTATTCTGGAACATCTACGCCAAGACAATGGCACAATGTGGCAGACTATGATCCTGTGACCAATCTTCCATTCCTTCGCGATCAGGTATCGTCAGGTGAGATTACCGAGGACGGCGTGTATGACACCAGGCATTATTTCTATTGTATGCCGAACTCTACAGAAACCAGGACAAGGCTTGTGGTTGAGGCGGAGATTGAAGGCGACACTTATTATTATCCGATCACCTTAGAGAAGGTCGAGCAGAATACTTCGTATTCCTATAACCTGACTATCAAGAGATTCGGCTCTGATTCTCCTGATGTGCCTGTTGAGGATGGCTCCGTAACATTTACGGTTGAAGTTGACCCTTGGGTGGAGTCGGTTGTTGATGAAATCATTTAATTGCATGTGATATGAAAAGGAAGCTGTCAGAAGTGTTGGCGATAATCTGCTGTATGGTATTGTATGCCGGGTGTTCAGTAAAAGAAGACCGTACTGCCTGTCCGTGCAGGATCCTGTTGGATTTCAGCAGTGTAGATACAGCTGCTGTGACTGCGGTGGATATGCTTGTAAATGCTTCTGGCGGCTTTGTTCATAAGAAGTGTTTGCATGCAGATGAGATAGACGCTATCTATACTGTATCAGTACCTCAGGGCAATGTGACAGTCAATGTCTCTACGGGGGCTGACGGGATGGTCTATGATGATGGGGCGCTTGTCATTCCATATGGATCTGAATGCCCGGAAGTCTATATGCATTGCTCCGGATTTGAGGCAATGGGCGAATTGTATCGTCATGAGGTGTTGCTTAGAAAAGATCATTGCATTCTTACTGTGTATGTCAAGGCCGATGGGGCATTTCCTTTCAATCTGTCTGTAAAAGGGCATGTCAATGGCTTTACACCGTATGGAAAGCCCTCGGAGGGAGATTTTATGTGTGCCGCCGGCGCTGAAAGCGATGGTGGATTCCGTGCGGTGATACCACGTCAGCTGGATAGTACTCTCAAACTGGAGGTCAATGACGGATCGGAAATGCTGAAGGTTTTTGCCCTGGGGGAGTATCTGGAAGCAAGCGGGTATGACTGGGACGCTGTAGATCTTGAAAATGTCACTGTGAGCCTCGATTATTCCTTGACCCGTCTTACGGTTTATGTTGAGGGATGGGATCATGAGTATGCATATGATGTGGTCATATGATGGAAAAGTGAAAAAATAGTTCGTAATTCAAAAACATTTTATATCTTTGTCGGACTTTTCCAAGCCCGAGTGGTGAAATGGTAGACACGCTCGTTTCAGGTGCGAGTGCTTCACGGCGTGTAGGTTCGACTCCTATCTCGGGCACGTCAAAAGAGGAAGAATTTCAAGAATTCTTCCTCTTTTTATTTTATATCTTCATATATTTACAAAAAATATATGCTATGAAGATCGTTTTTCTTGATGCGGCTACAATGGGCAATGTCTCTTTCGAGCCGTTTGAGCGTTTGGGTGAGTTCGTCCGCTATGAGAGTTCAACTCCGGAGGAAGCTCTTGAAAGGGTTAAGGATATCGATGTCCTGCTGATAAACAAGGTCCTGGTGAACAAGACTCTTATAGATGCTGCGCCAAATCTCAAGCTCATATGCATAGCGGCTACTGGTGTGAACAACATAGATGTGGAATATGCGGCATCCAAAGGCATCCCTGTACGCAATGCGGTTGGATATTCCACTGATTCGGTGGTGCAGTCTACGTTCATGCACATCCTCTCTCTCGTGGGCGGGGCTCCATATTTCGACGAAAGCGTCAAGTCCGGCAGGTATTCCCGCAGCGGCATGTTCACGGATCCGAACTGGAACTGGTGGGAGCTGGCTGGGAAGACCATAGGCATCATAGGCCTCGGCAACATCGGCCGTAAAGTCGCCTCGATAGCCGAAGCATTCGGAATGAAGGTGTGCTACTATTCGACTTCAGGTACAGGACATTGCAAGGAATATCCTTGCCTGTCGTTGGAACAGCTTCTGGCAGACTCGGATATAGTATCGATTCATGCTCCTCTGAACGAAAGGACTCTCAATCTCATCGGATCTGAGGAACTCGCGATGATGAAGCCGACGGCGTATCTGATCAACATGGGTCGCGGTGCAATCGTGGTTGAGGCAGATCTTGCAGCAGCTGTCGATGCCGGCGTAATTGCCGGAGCGGGAATGGATGTGTTCGTGACAGAGCCGATTCCTGAAGACCATCCATACCTGAAGATGAAGCATCCGGAAAGGATGAGACTGGCCCCTCATGTCGCGTGGGCAAGCATGGAGGCTCGTGAAAGACTTGTCGCCATTATGGCAGAGAACGTAAGGAAGGGGTGGTAGTTGCTTTAGCGTCCTGTATAATCCTTTTCCTTTCTTAGCTGATCGATTGAGCAAGAACTGCCTTTCGGTAGGTCGTATGTGATCTTGAGGAAGGCAGAGTCCCTCAGGAAGTCTACGGAACCTATCTCGATGTCGCGTACTTTTACTCCGATCCTTCTTTCAAGATCTTCCTTAAGTTCTTCCCGTCTTTCTGGTACTATCAGGTCAATCCTATCATATGTGACAAGTTTTGTGGAAGTGTGGCCGGTGATTCTGTCACTTTCCAGTATCCATATAAGAAATACTATAAGCATATTGGCCAGAACAAGTTCTGCGTAAGAAATGTTCAAGGCCAGTCCGTTTATTATGGAAATTGCAATGATAACGAACAGATATGTCATTTCTCTGACTGGTACGGTTTCTGTCCTGTAACGTATCATGCCGAAGATCGCGAAAAGACCGAGTGCAAATCCAATCTGGAGCTTGATGTTTTCCATTACGAACAGAAGCAGGAACATTGCTGACGAGAATAGCATGAACGTGAAGTAATAGTCCTTTCTTCTGGATTTTCTATAGTAGAACAAATGCACTATGACCCATGAGATCAACAGGTTGAATGCAAAATGTATACACATATGAATCAAACTGGAGGTCTCGAATAATGGGATTCCCAGAAAACTGGAGGCCTGGGCAACCTCGTATCCGAACTCAGCTGCTATTGACGGATCGAATTCAGGGAATGTGCCTGACAGGGTGTCTGCCGGCTCTGGCGAGAAGTTAGCCGCCATTGTGGGGTCTATCTGTAAAGGTTTCATCTCTGTTCTGTTATTTTATGGATATGTCTTAGTTTTTCCTTATACCTTCCTGGGTGTATGTCATGCTCGGTCATAATTACGGAAAGACAGTATTTGCTTACTCTGTATGGGAATACTCTATGCTTCAATAATATTGCTTTCATTCTTGAAATATTTCTGCTGTCCTGCTTGACTTCGATTATGACAAGTTTCCCGATATCGGCAAGGATGCCGTTCCTGTAGTTTGTGAAATTTAAGTCAATGTCAATCGTTATCCTTTCAGACATTGCTTTATTAGTCAAGGTGATACGTTGGAAGTCAGTGCTTGTTTCCGGTGTAAGCTCTGCTCTTCCGTATTTTGAATGATTATCTATGAATGCTGCGGCCTCTTTAGATTTGGAAAAGTCCATTTTCAGGTCGTCTGTTATCCTTATGCGCCTTTTTCTTGTTCTTCCCGTATTCTGTTTGTTCTTGATTTCCAGATAATTCTCTCCGTTGATGTGATATGAGCGGACCCTTATCTTCTGTCTGGTCTTCTTACCGTTTCTATGTCTCCTGAACATTTCCAGATCATCGGTGTCATAATATATGGAAGTGTACCTGAGCAGCCTGTGTCCTGTTATTTCGCACACCTTATACCCGGCAGAATAAGCGTCGTCAAGAATGCTGTCCAGTACCGATATGTCCGTAATGAATTTTGTGTCAATACGATTCATTAGCTCCACGGCTTGCATCTCATCTAACGTGACGAGAGGCATACTGCCTATGGCATGGAAGTCTTGTTCAAGGTGTGCCACTATTCTGAGATGATATATTCAAAGATCTTGACCGTTTCCAATTTCCCGTTGGGATTATATTTATATTGCTTTTTCTTGGTGCCGTCGGTGTTGTATTCGTATATCTTCACGGATTTGGGTTTGTCCCTGTCGTCATATTCAACCTCTCTTACGATGCGTCCATTATCTCCATATTCATACGTCTCCCTCCATTTCTGGCCGTATGATGCGTATTCGATCTGTTCTATCTTGCGTCCCTGATTGTCATATGTTGTGACGCGGTCGAGCCATCTTTTCTTGGATCTGGAGTCGGTATTCCACTCCTTGATTGTGAGATTCTTCCTGCCAGCGCGCTTGGCAAGTGTAGCTGCATCCAGTTCCTGGGCATATGTGGATGCCTCAGGGATGAGGAACAATGCAAGGGAAATGATGTAGATGAAATGTAAGGATCTTTTCATATCATTCGTTTTATAACTTGAATGTGTAGCTTATGCCGAGACCTATGAAATATGAATTCTTCACGAACAGGTAGTCGGCGTACCCGGTGTCGGAAGTGTTGTCTGTCTTTTGATTCCCCTTGGAGCTGAAATCAATGTCAAGGTCATAGTTCATATCAGCAATGATGTAGAAATCCAGCTCGTTCTTCTTGGAACATTTGTATTCTGTGCCCAATCTCAGCCTCAGTCGGTTGAGGTATGCGTCAGAGTATTCCGGGTAAGGATTAGCCCATCGTCCAGGACCTTCGTAATATATGAACCTGCTTGGGCGGACACCATTCAGAAGAAATCTTGTTTCAGCGAAGATGTAAGGCTCAAAATGACTTCCGGGTACATCGTAGGCTACTTTCAGTCTTGTCTTTAGAGAAAGCTCAGTCTTAGGGGTCTGATATGTGTTGACGGAATCTGTTCTATGTGTAGCTTGGAATCTTTCCCTTAGAGAGAATTTCCATCTTCCTGCTCTGATGCTTTCTGTAAGGAAGAATGATCCGCGATGGCGTATTTCCCATTTTGCTGAGTTGTTCAGTATAAATGAATATTCAGCTCCAACCTTAAGCCAAGGGAGTATCTTGTATTCAATCTCTGCAGAGGTGTATGACCTGTGCAGGCGGCTGAAGTTCTCATCAATCCTGAGCTCTTCCTGAAAGTTGAGGACAAGAGACTTGGGGATGATGCTGACCTGCAGATTTGCATCGAATCTGGCTCCTGTCTCGAAGACCGGTTTCTGTTGCGTGTAATCCAGGTCCTTAGTCTGTGCGGCAGCTGCAAGTGGAAGGAGCAGCATTGCCGTGAATATCATTATCCTTTTCATTATCCTTTTTATTAGATTTTACCAAGGGCGTCCTCCTGGGCCGCCTGTGGATCCTGAATAACTTGACAGGTTGACTGTGCTGCCACCGCTGTAGGAACCGTCCCTGTTAGCATATCCGTCAAAATAAGAAGTCCCGCCGGTTATTGTTATGCCAGATTTGAGGGTAGGAGTTTCCTGTCCTGAAACTACAAGCGTGTTTCCGGATGCGCTGCTATGTGTCTTGAATGCGTATGTCTTGGATCCCACGGTAAGTCCGTACCATATGCCTTTAGTGTAAGAAGATGCTTTATAGCAAGTCTGTGTCAGACTGGCTCCGGATTCCAAACCACCTGTGACGAAGAGTACTCCTCCTGTAACATACAACTTCTTCCCTCCTTCCGAGTTGGCGTCGATTCCGACTTCAGGTGAACCTGCGCTTGCAGCCATGACAACTCCACCCTTGATGTAGAAGTTACCGTTAGAGTCAAGACCGTCATTGCCGGTAGAGATTCCGCATACATAACCCTCAGTTATAGTGAAGTCATCTGCAGAATTTATTGCATCGTCTGATGTAGAATATGCGAAGAGTTCGCCTCCGCTTACTTCAAGTACGCCCTTGCTTTCGACAGCTTCGTTACCTGAATCTCTGCTTGAATTTGAGCCGATTGCCCTTACCGTAATGACTCCTCCGCTGACATACATGTCGCCGGTGAGAGATGTAGATGAAAATTTCTTTCCAACCTTGATTCCTTTCGCTCCTGATTCTCCAGTAGTATAATAGGCCCCGCTGCAGGTGATGTCGACATTTCCTCCTGTGAAGTATGCCTTACAGTCGTTAGTCGTGTCGTCCGATCCGACGTTTATGCCTTTCCCGCCGGCTCCGCTGTTAGTGATTGTCAGGTTTCCTCCGTTCATATAGAACAACTTGTCTGCCTTGACGCCTGCAGAACTCGTGTAGTCGGCATCTTCGCTGTCATAAGCTGTTCCACCTGTTATGTCAATTTTTGTCGTACCTCCGTTGAATACCACCAGGCTGTCTGAACTGAAGCCTTTCTTCATGTCTGCAGAGGTTTTGGCATTGATGCTTCCCGCGTCTATCTGTATCGCTTCCTGTCCTCTTACGGCGTGTCCTGCTGACGACGTCGAGTTGATTGTCGGACTGTTCATGACTCTTATGTAGTCGTCGGAAGTTATGCCTGCTTTACCGCTGGCATTGACGTTCAGAATTCCGCTTCCGCTGAAAACCAGCTGTCCTTCGCTGAAGAATGCCGCCTTCTCATCCTCAGCTGCAGGTGTGTCTGTATATGAAGCGCCATCTGCCAGCGTGTTAGTGCCTTCAACCATTACAAACGTGCGTTTCTTGCTTTGATTGTTTATTGCTGCACCTGCTCTGTTGGTTATGCTTACGTTGTTCAGCAGAAGAGCCTGTCTGGATCCGCTGTATATTTTCAGAAATCCATCATCGGTTGTTCCCTTAAGCTCGTATACTATGTATTCCGAGCCTGTATTGTTGACGGTGACATCATTCCCGTTGACTGTGACGTAGCCATAATAATCTCCGGTTACTGTGGCCTCGTTTCCGGTATGATATGTGATGGTAATCTTTCTTGTGAATACGGTGTTGACTATGTCGTCGTTCGAATTGGCATCTCCGGTGCTTGGATAGGTGTACGTGCCGGTTCCGTCGTCATCTCCATTTGTGACTGTAAGTATATATGAGTCACTTGAGGCAGAATAGCTGTTGTTACCTGTAAATGATGCTGTTATCGTAGTTCTTCCGGCGGAAATCAATGTGATGGCTCCATCGGATGTGATTTCAGCTACCCCCACGTCGCTAGATGAATATGAAATGTCCAGTCCATCAGGTGAAGCAGTCAGTGTAGGGAAGTCGTTTGTTCCATTAAGCAATGCTGTATATGCCTCCTGGCTCCACGATACATCTGTATTGCCCTTGCTTACAGTTAAAGAATAGGCTACTGCTTCTGCTTCATACAGCGGACTACCTTCGTATAGAGCAGAGATCGTTGCATTTCCGGCACCCACAAGTGAAATGTCACCTTCAGCGCTGACGGTAGCGACGTAGGCGTTGCTTGTCTTGTAGGTAATCCTAAGATTGTTCGGGTTATTCAATATCGGGAACGAGCCGTCTTCACCGAATGTGGCATTGTGACTGCTTGTGCTCCATGAAATCCCTGCCTCGGCTTTAGATATGGTGAGCATGTAGAATACGCTGCATGCGTTATATTCTTCATTTGCTTCCGAAGACGCAATGATTGTGGTGGAGCCGGAAGATGTTATGGTAACCGTCCCGGTTGGCGATATCCTTGCAACCTCCTCATTGGTAGATGAATATGTGACCTCCAGATTGTGAGGGTTTGACAATGTCGGGAATGCGATGTTGTCCCCGTATGTTATTGCAAATGATGATTCTGACCATTTAAGTTCTGCATCTGATTTTAGGTTATCCTCAGATTTCCGGACGGTAAGTGTGTATGAGTCTTCGTCTGCTTCGAATTCGTCTGTGGCAGCACTGGTTGCTGAAATTACCGAACTGCCTTGCTGTTTTAGTGTTATGACTCCCTCGGCGGATATTTCTGCTACATCCTGATTACTGCTGGAGAATGTGATTGCCAGTCCGTTCGGATTATCAAGGGTAGGGAATATGTTGTCTTCTCCTAGAACTGCTGTAAATGAGTCGGATGACCATACTATTCCGGCCTTTGACTTGGTAACCGTGAGGGTATATGATGCACTTCCTGTATTATGAGTTGCAGTTTCAGCAGATGTCGCAGTAATAATAGTGGAACCGGCTGAAATTAATCTGATCTTGCCTGTTTCGTCAATGTCTGCTACCTTTTCTTCGCTAGATGAGTAAAGGATCGAAATCCCATCTGTCTTGTCAAGTACAGGGAAGGAATTTGTTCCGTTCAACACTGCCTTGTATTTGCTTTCAGACCATTTGAGGATGACATCAGCTTTATGTACTATCAAGGTATAAGAGTCACTGGCTGCATCATACTTTCCTGTCTTTTCTGTGGATGCGGTAATCGTTGTCTCTCCTCCCCCGCAGAGTGTGATTTCTCCGTTCTCTGATATCAGCGCCACTTCCGTGTCTGATGAAGAATAACTTATATGCAGGTCGAGCCTGTTCGCCAGGACAGGGAAATTATTGTCTTCACCTATTGTTGCTTCACATAGGTCAGAGTCCCATTCCAGTTCAGGATCGGAAAGACCTCCTGTCAAGGACTTGTCAACCATTCCTTCTAATTCATCCATCCTGCAATTTGTACTGAAAAGTGCAAGACAGCAGATTGTCAAGACGATGCAATATCTTTTCATAATTCAAAATAACCGATTGTCCATTCGGACCTGTTTCCATACAAATCAAATCAGTATTTGCCGGATTATCAATAAAAATCAATGAAGTGCTTAAAACCGGCGGTGAACTGTTTACTGAAAGAATGTGCCTGACTGCTGACTTTCGGGTGGTTTTTTCATAAATATTGATTAATTTGCAACGATGTTCAGAGGAATTGACATAGGTAAGGACAAGCTGCTGAGACTCCTGATCTTTTGGGGGTTGTGGCTTCTGCTTATTCTGCTGCCGCTCATACAGGGACTGGTGGCCTCTGAAGATGGTGTCGGCTTTTCATGGAGGGATGTTTTCAGATTCTGGATGTCGTTGATTCCATTCCTGATAGCGTTCCTGTTGCATAATCTGCTGCTGCTTCCTGTTTATATAAGAAAAGAGAAGGGCCTGACGTACCTGATCCTGACGCTTGTTCTCATTGTCCTGTTTGCGACAGGACAGTATCATGTGCATAGGCAGAGAAAAGCGCTCCATTATCGTCCCCATGTAGAACATACTGTTCCTCCGGTACGCCCGGATGCTGCACGTCCTCCTCATCATGTGTCACCGAAACCTCCAAAGGGAAGACTGCCCATGCCGGTCGTTGCGGACACTGGCCTGCTGGTCCTTCTTTTGGGATTCAATCTTGGCGTAGTCCTGATATTCAAATACAAAAAGACAGAAGAAGAGAGGAAACAGCTTGAGAATATGCGGATGCAGGATGAACTGAGGTATCTGAAAGCACAGATAGATCCGCATTTCTTCATGAACATGCTGAACAATATCCACTCGATGGTAGATGTCAATCCGGAACTGGCTCAACAGATGATTCTTGACTTGTCCAAGTTGATGAGGTATGTCTTGTATGAAGGCAGCAATTCCTATACAACCTTTGAGAATGAGGTCCAGTTCATTGCCAAATATGTTGAACTGATGCGTCAGCGTTATCCGTCAGATAAGGTAGAGATAAGGCTGGAGGTCCCTGAGACGCCGTCTGCATCACTTCTTCTTCCGCCACTGCTGTTCATATCTTTTGTTGAGAATGCTTTCAAGCATGGCGTGAGTTATATGCGCAGGTCCGAGATTTCTGTTTCGCTGTCGGAAGAGCCGTCGCGCATATGCTTCAAGTGTTCCAATACCAGACCGCTGGTTGAGTCTTGTGCTGATGCAGGAGGTGGTGTCGGTCTGGCTAATGTCCGCAGAAGACTCGACCTGTTGTATCAGGACCGCTATGTGCTGGATATTGTAGATACTGATGAAATTTATAGTGTAATATTGATAATTCCGGGATTATGAGAATCAGGTGTATTGCCATAGATGACGAGCCTCTGGCTCTTGACAAACTGAAGAACTATATTGAAAGGATCCCTTTCATGGAGCTCGTCGCCTTGTGTACGAGTACGACTGAGGCCATGCAAGTCATGTCCGAGGCAGAGGTGGATGCAATGTTTGTGGATATCAATATGCCGGATGTAAGTGGAATGGAATTCGTCAGAGTATTGTCGGACCCGCCTCTTGTCGTATTCACAACGGCATATTCAGAATATGCTGTTGACAGTTATAAGGTACGTGCTGTCGACTATCTGCTGAAGCCATTCGGGTTTGAAGATTTTCAGCGTGCAGCCTATAATCTGCAGAAAGCGATGCCGGCTTCCGGTGTGCCGCAGCCAGCCTGTGTGTTGGATGCCCTTTTTCTCAAGGTGGACTATAGATATGTGAGGGTTGCATTGAATGACGTGATATATGTAGAAGGTATGAATGAGTACCTCAAGTTTTACCTCACTTCCGGAGATCCTTTGCTTACACATACGACTTTCAAACAACTTAACGAGTGCCTGCCCGACTGCTTTCTGCAGGTACATAGGTCATATGTTGTCAATATGAATCATGTCAGGGAAGTCGAGCGTTCTGTGATTCTGATGAGTAATGGTGCTCATGTGTCGATAAGTGACGGTAATAAGGATGCATTCATGCAGTATCTCCTGAAACATTCCATAAAGAAGTGATAATGGATACCCATAATAGAAAAAGACTGACATCTCTGTCAGTCTTTTGCTCCCGAACTTGGACTTGAACCAAGGACCCTCTGATTAACAGTCAGATGCTCTAACCAACTGAGCTATTCGGGAATGTTGTTTCAAACGTTTTGTTTTCGTTTGGGATTGCAAAGGTAGACATTTTTTCTTTACCTCCAAACTTTTTCGCAAATTTTTTTAATATTTTTCATACCTTTGTATCAGATAACGGTGAAAGACCGCCCTGTGGAATCTTTAAAAGACGGATTATGGATATAGATCTTTTGTCAAAAATGGTCAAGGAACTCATCCTTGATAACGATAGAGTAGTGTTGCCTGGTCTTGGGTGCTTTGTTGCCGAGATCGTGCCATCTACTTTTTCTGATAAAGGATATACTATAAATCCACCATACAGAAGATTGTTTTTCAGGGCCAAGCCTGATCAGGATGATGCTTTGACCAGATTTTACGCCGAGTCCAACAAAGTGTCCTTGGAGGTGGCGGACAAGATCATTACGGATTTTGTTGCAGAACTGAAGACGGTCCTTCATACGAGAAAGACTGTGGCCTTCCCTGGGTTGGGGCGTCTGAGGGCAACAAAGGAAAACAATGTCTTTTTTGTCGCTGATGCAGAGCTTGATATCTATCCGGATGGCTTCGGCCTCGAGCCGATTTCTCTGAAGTCGCATCAGGAGTCTGAGGAAGAAGTTACCGCAGCTGTCGAAGAATTGAAATCCATTCTGGTTGAGAAGGAGGAATGCCCGGAACCGGTGCCGGAAACAGTGCCTGAGCCGGAAGTCGTCATTGAACCGGATGTAGTCATGGAACCGGCACTGCAGGAAGACGAAATGCCGGTTGAAGTTGAGGATAAGACTGAAAAGAAGACATTGAAGACTATATTATGGGTGGTATTCGCAGCAGTTGTTGCCCTTGTCGTAATATTCATGGCAGTGGCACATGTTGCTCCTGAACTGCTGGACAAGATTCTGTACACACCGGAGGAATTGGAAATCCTGAATTACAAGAGCGAATAAGATAATGAAGAAGTTTACACAGAACTTTACCATACCATGTTATGATACAGATGCATCCTGGCGTCTGAAACCGACATCATTTATGAATCTGGCTCAGGAGGCTGCGGGACTTCATGCAGTGCATCTTGGTTTCGGATATGATGACCTGATAGTGAACAATACGGCCTGGATTCTGTCCAGAGTGCATATCGAGTTTCTGGATACACCTAAGTGGAGGGAAAATATTACTTTGACCACATGGCATAAAGGACTCAACAGACTGTTCTATCTCAGAGATTTCATCCTTACTGACGAGAATGGCAAGGAGAGAGTGAAGGCTACGACTTCATGGCTTGTCCTCAATCTTGAGACAAGACGTCTTGTGCGCGACCCTCAGCTTATGGAAGAGGGAACGGTGAATCTTGAGAATGCCATAGAGACTCCAGCGGATAAAGTGCAGCTTCCTAAGGATGTAGAGCCTGTTCTTGCCTTTGAGCATGTTGTAGGTTATTCAGATGTAGATATGAACGGACATGCCAACAATGCCATGTATATGCAATGGGCGATGGATGCCGTGGATTATGACATTGCTTCAGCAAGACCTGTGAGGGAGTTGACCATTAATTTCAACCATGAGACAAAGGCGGGTGATTCCGTTGCTCTTTATCGCTATGTGGTTGAGCAGGAGGATGGTCTTCATGTCTTTGTGGAGGGCAAGGTGTCCGATGTGTCTGCATTCTGTGTCGAAATGATCTTTTAATGATGGAACTGATATATCCATATGATATTGCTCCTATGGTGCCGGCTCCTACAGCTGATGCACCGATGCGTGAGTCAGACTCCGGAGAGTGTTTCCCGGTGGTCCTTTCAAATGGCATGGTCATAGGAAGGGCGACCAGAAGTTATTGTCATAGTGGTGCCAAGCCTCTTCATCCCGTCATTCATATACATATCATAGACCGTTACAGCCGTATATATCTTCAGAAGCGTTCTGCGAAGAAAGATATTCAGCCAGGTAAATGGGATACTGCGGTAGGTGGCCATGTTTCATATGGTGAGAGCATCCTCGAAGCCGTCTATAGGGAGGCATATGAGGAGCTTGACTTTACTGACTTCCATCCTGTCCGTCTTGAGACATATGAGTTTGAGTCTCCAATAGAAAAGGAGATGGTGAATGTGTTTGCCGTAGTCGGTTCTTACGACCTGCATCCGGATCTGGATGAGGTGGATGAAGGACGTTGGTGGCCTGTTGAGGAGATTGATGCCAATATCGGCAAGGGTGTCTTTACTCCTAACTTCGAATCCGAATTCCAGATGATAAGGAAATCCCTGTTAGCTTTGCTTTAATTTTATTATATTTCCTCTATAAATCCAGAATAGATACTATCTGCGCACTTCCAGTGGCATCATGACTTCTCATAAGTGCGTGAGGAGTCTCCACTACCATAGATAGCGGTTAAGATATAATATAACAATTTC
>SUYV01000028.1 GCA_015060255.1 Bacteroidales bacterium
TCACCAGTCAGACTCTCTCGGAACAGTCAGGAAACTCAACGAAGTCACCGTTGTCGCGCGGCAGGAACTTATCTCCACCGACGCAGATAAACTTACATATAACGTACAGGCAGACCCTCAGGCAGAAGGAGGGAACCTTATCGACATACTCCGCAATGTACCTATGCTCAGCATCAACTCAGAGGATAACGTAATGTTAAACGGTTCTTCTGACTATAAGGTCCTTGTGAACGGCAGACCTACCGGAATGCTCGCCAGAAATTTCAACCAGCTTATAAAGACTATCCCGGCCTCTTCCATCAAGGAAATTCAGGTCATCACCAATCCTCCCGTCAAATACGATGCGGAAGGCATTGGTGGCATTATAAATATAGTCATGGCCAAGCGCTTGAAATCCGGTTACAGCGGTTCTATAGGAACACAAGGCAGCAATCTTGGAACAGCAAGCGGAAACGGTTACATAAATGCTCAGTTGGGTAAGTTCACTGTAAGTGCGAATGCAAGCGGCACAAGTTTCCGTAATCCAATTGTCTATGGCGTAACAGATGTTGAAAACTATACAAGCGAAGACTACCGTTACCAGCGTCTTGATTTCAACAGCAACAATAGTTTCTCATCAGGAGCATTCTCTCTTGAGGCCAGTTATGAGCCTGACTCGTTGAATCTCATAACCCTTTCGGGTTGGGCAAACTTCCAGAAGATGCTTAGCGATTATGACATCACGGAAACCTTCTGGAATACCGGCCATCTCAAGACCATCGAGATGAACGAACCAACTGTGCGCACCAACCGTTATAAAACTTTCTCCGGAGAGCTGGCATACCAGAAGACATTCAGGAACGATGGAGGTATCCTTACATTCAGTTATGCCATTGATGGAAATCCTAACAGTACGGAAAACGATGTGATAGTGGTTCCGATCCTGAACTATCCTGACTATCATCGTCATTCCTTCAATACGGAACACACGATCCAGCAGGTCGGTCAGATTGATTATTTCGCCACCCTTCAGAAGACGCATCAGATCGAGTCCGGTGCAAAATATACACTACGTTCACATGTGGCAGATTCGCAGGATGAGCTATGGGATTATGCTGAAGAAAAATGGGTCATTGATGATTCAAATGTCAATGACCTGGATTATCAGCAGCATATTTTCGCCGCCTATGCAAGTTACGGATACAGGTTCTCAAAACTTACCTTGAAGGCTGGTACAAGGCTGGAATACACTCTGAACCGAGGTCTTTCCAAGAGTGCTTCCGGAAATCTGACATTCGACAACAGCAATTTCAATATCGTTCCATACCTCAATGCAGCGTGGAAGATTGACTCCAGGAATACTCTTTCCGCGTCTTATACACGTCGTTTAGGCCGCCCGAGCGTCACTTACCTCAATCCATATATCTTCGAGGAATCACCATACAGCAAGATGCACGGCAATCCGGATCTGAGAACCGTAGTGTCTGATGCCTTGACTCTGACATACAGGACAAGCGGGGAAACCTGGGATCTTACTGCCAGAACTTACGGCAGCCTGTGCAACAACAAGATTGAATATCTGTCTGAAGTCTATCCGGACGGTGGCAAGGTATCTACCTACAGGAACGCTGTAATCCATAACCATATCGACGAGATGTTGAGTTTCAGCTGGAGTCCCGGCGAACGCTTCAGCCTTCAGACATCGGCAATGTTGGGATACAACTGGTTTCACGCACCGTCATTGGAGCAGAAGAACGATGGCATAGGATGGTCATTCGACCTCAGCAGCAATGTCGATTTATGGAAAGGAGCTATGGGATTCGTCGCTGGAAGTATATCCGGTGGTGAAACAACTCTCCAGCGTACCTATCACGGCGTGGACTATGTGTATTCATTGGGCCTGCGTCAAGGCTTCCTGCAGAACCGTCTGATCCTGACTGCAAGGGCTATAATGCCATTCCAGAACCGTTATAATGGCTCCACAAGGGACACATATGCCGAGAACTATCACCAGCATAATGTGTCCTGGTATAATCCCCGTCAGTTTTATTTAGGCCTGACCTGGAGGTTCGGCAAGACCACAATCAATCTCAGACACGCGAAGAAGACGGAAGTGAGTGATAAGCTATAATTGTAAGTTTCAGACGATATGAAACGAATTTTAAGAATCCTACTGCGATTTATCGCACTTGTTGCTCTTTATATGATAATCGGGTGGGCGTTTGGAATGTTCGAGAACTTCAACTTTAGGAAGATGCTTCTAATGGGAGCGGTGTTCTCTGGGGTGATGTTGGGCTTCAGCGAATGGCAGAACAGTGGGCATAAATGATGAGGCGGATTGTATTTAGTTCTCTTTGCATAATTTCCGTACTGGTCTCGTGTGATTCCGCTGGCCCATTAGGGCAAGTCTTTCCTTGTTTCCGCTCCACTACAACAATGAAAGTCTTGCACGGGCTTTTTGTGCAGCGGGGCGTTAGCAAGTCTTCGAGGATCTGCTTGCAGTCCTTGAAGTCTTGCCTGTGCGTGGCAATAGATGGTTGCGTTCTTTCGCTAACGCTCAAGCGACTTCGTCGATGATTGTGGCTTTCGCAGAAAGATATATAGGGCAAGTTCCGCTATTATATACAACGAAGCCCGGCACGAATGCCAGGCTTGTATCTCGCAGATAAATTGGAATTTGTGTGTCACTATAGATGTAGTTTCCGCATCATTATGGAAGTATTACAAAACACGTTACGTTATTTCTTAAAAATAAAGTCTATGAAACGAATACTGGTAATTCTAATTGCAATCATTTGCTTTAATGGATGTGATAAAGAGATGATTATTGATTGGGCCCCTATTACATTTAAAATTCAAGTGCAAGATTCACAAGGCAATGATATGCTTGACCCAGCCAACAATAATACTTGGCTGATTGGCACAGAGATATCATTCAGAAATTACAGCGAGGTAATAGATGAAAATGATATTTCCCCTGTCACTAAGGTTGTATTACCTGAATATTCGGGTGCTAGAATTGAAAAGGGCTCTGATTGTTATTTTATCGCATTTGGCGAATTTATGAGGTGGGATAATGATACAGAACTGATGACAATCAAATGGCCCGATGGCAGCATAAGCGAAGTTAGTTATAAGTGCAGATTAATAGAGTCAAAGCTTGAAGCAAAAGAAACATTTAAACTAAATGGTCTGAAATGCTCTAATCCTATTGTTATAGTCAAGTAAATTCCGATTTGTCTATATAATTATAAGCAGCGTGCGGCGTTACATGAAATGGCATAAATTTGTCACGCTGATGGCTAAAATTGTCATTTTTTCCCTGAAAAGGGTAGCGACGCTACATGAATCAACGTTTTTGTGCAGCGCCGCTATTGTTGACGGTCATGCCCGTCCGTCATGCCTGTCCCTGTTCAGGTCGTTATTTGAAGAGCATCGGGGTGAGGAGGAGGAGGTATTGTCTCCAGTTGGCCCAGATGTGTCCTCGCTCTGATTCGTGGTATGTGTATTCGAATCCGATGTTGTCGCATGTCTTCATGAAGTCCAGGTTGTTCTGGTAGAGGAAGTCGTCCTTGCCGCATGCGATCCAGAAGAGGTCGTATCCTTCCTTCTGGAAGTTCTTCAGCTTTGTCTCCATGTCCTTGTATGCCGGTTTGGTCATGTCAAGGAATGCCGTGTTGAGGCCTGCAGAGAGAAGGCCGACATAGCTGAACTTCTCAGGATGGTTGAGGGCTATGAACAATGAATGGAAACCACCCATCGAGAGACCTGCTACGGCTCTCTTTTCCTTCTTTCTGATGGTCCTGTAATGGCTGTCGATGTATTTGACTATTTCGTCAAATGATTCCTCGTAACTACCTGTCTTGTAGCCTTTGAGCTGATTGGTCATTACCGGCAGGTATGAAAGGTTTTCGCTTGTCTCGCCAGGGGCTGCCTGCTTTACTGCATTGCCGTTAGGCATGACCACGATCATAGGCTCGATCTTGCCTTCAGCGATGAGGTTGTCCATGATCCTGACAGTCCTTCCGAGCTCTACCCATGCGTTCTCGTCGCCTCCGCTTCCGTGGAGGAGGTAAAGCACAGGATAGCGTTTCCTGCTCTTGCAATAGTCAGCAGGAGTGTATACGCTCAGTCTGCGGTCAACATCTCCGAGGGCGTCAGAATGATACCATTCCTGGGTGAGGCTTCCGTGAGGGACGTCATGCACCTGATAGTAGTCTGCGCAGCCTCCGTTCACATAGAAGATGCTGAATACGGTGCCTACGTCGCGACATGTGAACGGATTGAGTGGGTCGAGTCCGATCACTCCGTCAATGATGACGCGGTAGGTGTACATCTCTGACGGAAGTACGGGCGTGGTGAATGTCCACAATCCGTCAGCGTTCTTCTCCATGAGGCCATAGCCGTGTCCTACGGCCCAGTCTCCGAACACTTCGACCTTTGATGCCGCCGGGGCGTTTACTGTGAAGGTGACTGTGTTGTCTTCGTTGACTACAGGTGACTTGATGTTTCCCTGTCTGAATCCGACATTCTGCTGCGCTGCCGCTCCGATGCAGAGGAATGCAGCGATAACTGTAATAAAGCGTCTCATAGTCTTATTGGTTTTTATCAGTGTTTCCCATTATTCTTTCCATGATCAATGCAATGGCTCCGTCTCCTGTTACGTTACATGCGGTTCCGAAGCTGTCCATAGCTATATAGAGCGCAATCATCAGCGCCTGGGACTCCTGGTCGAATCCGAGCATGGACTGCAGCAGGCCGAGCGATGCCATGATGGCGCCCCCTGGCACTCCAGGGGCGGCGACCATGGTGATGCCGAGCATGAGGATGAATCCGGCAAACATGCCGAAGTCATACGGCATGCCCTGCATGATCATGAGCGCAAGGGCGCATGCCACGATCTTCAGTGTGCTGCCGGACATGTGTATGGTCGAGCAGAGAGGTATCACAAAGCCTGCGACATCCTCAGATACGCCGTTCTTGCGTGACTGCTGGAGGGTTACAGGGATTGTTGCTGCAGAAGACTGTGTGCCGAGGGCAGTGAAGTATGCCGGAAGCATGTTCCAAAGCAGCTTGAACGGATTCTTCTTCACGAATCCGCCTGCAATTGCAAACTGTATTATGAGGATGCCGATGTGGATGAGGAATATGATGCCGATGATCTTGATGAATACGGTCAGGATGCTGAATACCTGGCCGACATATGTCATGTTGAGGAATATGCCGAAGATGTAGAGGGGGAGAAGCGGGATGATTGCAGACTTGATGGTCTTGATGATAACCTGTTCGAAGTCATGGAATGCATCCTTGAGCGTTGTCTTCTCTATCGCTGCAAGTCCGAGTCCGAGCATGAATGCGAGGACAAGCGCAGTCATGACATTCATCATCGGCGGAATTGTTACGGTGAAGTAAGGCGAGAGTTCCTGTGCACCTTCGATGGCATCCATTCCCGATCCGCCGCTGATCATGCCAGGGAACAGAGCAGCTCCCGTAAGGTATGAAATGAGGCCTGCGCAAATGGTCGATCCGTATGCGATGGCGACTGTGATGAGGAGCATTTTTCCAGCACTCTTTCCAATGTCAGAGATTGCCGGCGTGACGAGTCCGATGATGATCAGCGGGATCGCAAAGCCGAGGAACTGGCTGAAGATTCCGTTGAATGTGAGGAAGATTCTGACTGCCCATGCCGGGGCTACGAGACCAAGTCCTACACCGAGGGCAATGGCGATGAGAATCTTGCCGAGAAGGCCGATTTTTAGTGTCTTCATGTGGTTATTTAGCGGTTAACAATTTTGTTATAGGTAAAAACAAATATGTTTTAAATATTTAATATCAAGTGGTTAGTTTTAGTATTTGCTATCCCAGCAAATAGCGGCAGAATTCAGCGTCTTGTCCAGATATTCGTCATAAGAAATGAATCTTGCACCCATTGATTCGAGGTGATTTGTCTTCAACTGGCAGTCGATGAAGATGCCTCCGTTCTTCTGCATGTGTCGGGCAAGGTGTATGAGCGCCAGCTTTGAAGCGCTCGGCTCAAGGGAGAACATGCTCTCTCCGATGAACACTCCGCCGCTTACAAATCCATATAGTCCTCCGACCAGTTCGTCGGCTTTGTTCCAGACTTCCACGCTCTTGGCGAATCCTCTTCTGTTGAGTTCGCACCAGACATCCATGAGCTCAGGTCCTAGCCATGCGAACTCTTCTCCCATACGTCCGTCAGCAAGTGCGCATCCTTCTATGGCCCCCTCGAAATCCTCGTTGATCGTGCATTCGTACGTCCCCTTGTTGAGGAGATTCCTCATGGAATGCGAGACGTGGATTTCGTCGGCATATATGACAAATCTTTCCTGAGGCGCCCACCATATTATCGGCTTCTGCCTGAAGGCGAAATAGGGGAATATGCCCATCGGATATGCCTTTATGAGCCTTTCCGGCGAAAGGTCGCCCCCGACGGCGTAGAAACCGCTGGAATGCCCGAATCTCGGATCAGGGAACCCGTCACTTCTGTTCAGATCGAATATCATAACCGTCTTCTGTAGCTGTAATTATTGCTGTGAATCCTTCCTTGTGGTTTCCGAACAGGATTTCTCTCATCAGCATCGGAGTCAGGCGTGAATTCAATACTCTTTCTATTTCCCTGGCACCATATTCAGGTGAAAATCCTTCTTTCAGGAGTTTCGAGTATGCCTCAGGCTCTATTACCAGGCTGACATTTCTCGAGTCCAGCCTCTGCTTCAGGCCGTTAATCTTATCGTCCAGGATCATTCCGGCCATCTTTTCGTCCATGTCGTTGAAGACGACCACTGACGATAGCCTGTTGAGGAATTCCGGCGCGAATACCTTCTTCACTTCCTTTGCCATTGCCGTGCCGGCGCTGACCTTTCTCTCAAAGCCGATAGATGCCTGATGGGCGTATCTCGCACCGGCGTTTGAAGTCATTATGATAACTACATTCCTGAAGTCGACCTTCCTGCCTTTATTGTCTGAAATGACTGCGTAGTCCATTACCTGCAGAAGCAGATTATATATGTCCTCATGAGCCTTTTCTATTTCGTCCAACAGGAGTATGCAGTATGGATTCTTTCTGATCGTCTCAGTCAGGATGCCTCCGTCGTCATATCCGACATAGCCTGCCGGAGAACCGATGAGTTTTGCCACTGAGTGCTTTTCGGAATATTCACTCATGTCGAAACGGTGGAGCGGAACATGCAGCTGCTGCGCAAGAACCTTTGACAATTCCGTCTTTCCTACTCCCGTAGGGCCTACAAAAAGGAAGCTTCCTATAGTCTTTCCTGCATCAGTGAGTCCTGCTTTCGACATAAGGATAGCCTCGGTAACAGTCCTTATAGCCTCGTCCTGGCCATAGATCCTGCCTTTGAGGCGTTCTTCCATATGATAGAGGTCGTCCTTCACATCCTCGTCATATGCCTGCACATCGGTCTTGCAGATGTCTGCGAGAGCCTTGCCGATGATCCTCTTGGTGACTTTGCCCTCCTTTGCGGTCATGGCGTATGCACCGGCCTCGTCAAGAAGGTCTATTGCTTTGTCCGGCAGACAGCGGTCTAGAATATATCTGCGGCTCATTCCCACTGCGTATGAGGCTGTTCCTTCGTCGTATCCGATGCCGTAATGCTCGCAAAGAGAATTCATTATGTTTTCAAGTATCTTTCCGGTCTCAGCCTCGGAAGGCTCTTCGAGCTCTATCTTGCGGAAAAGGTCGAGCGCATTGCTGTCATTGGCCTGAAGCCTCTTGACATCTTCATATGTGGCTCCTATGATAAGCTTCAAACTGCTGTCCTTGAGGTATGGAGTGAGCAGGCCTATGATGTCCTTCATGCCGTCGTCGGTCTTGCTATAGCCTCCCAGGCTCCTGAGCTCGTCGACATACATTATGGTCTTGCCGTCCTCGGCGAGTCCCTTGACTATGTCCTCGATCCTTCCTTCCAGGTCTCCGCGGTACTGAGCGCCGCTGAGGACCATGTTCGGCATGAGCTCCTTGATTGTGAAGTCCTTGAGCTTCGCCGGAACGTCGCCATTCTGGAATGTCTTTGCCAGGCCATGCACGAAGGCTGTCTTGCCGACGCCTCTTCCGCCGACTATGAGTATGTTGTTCTTGCGCTTCCTGCAAAGTATGCGCAGAGCCTCTCTTGTTTCGTTCTCCCTGCCTACAATATCTTCTGCCACGCATTCGCGGAAGAAACGTGTCCATTTGATCTCCGCTGGCAGGCCTTCTTCGATTCCATCCTCGCTCTCGATCTTCACTATTTCATTCAGGAATGCAGGTACGGTGACTTCCAGTCCGTCTTCAAGAGCATAACGTGCGTGTGAATCCTCCAGTTGGAAGAATGCATACATTACGTGATGAGTCTTCATGATGGGGGAGCCGGAACCTCTTGCGGCGTTTTCAGCTATAGCTATCAGCTCCTGCAGCTGGCTGGATGCATTGAGTTCGAAGTTACCGTCCGGCATCTGCTCCAGCTGGTCAAGGTATTGGTTCAGAAGCGACTCCATATGGTCTGCGACTCCACATGCGTCAGCAGCGGCTCTGATGTCATCATCTTTCAGGAATGCAGCCAGAAGGTGCTCAGGAGTGAGAAATTCGTTCCTTCTCGAAAGCGCCATGCTGGAGGCGAGGGATATCGCCACCGTTATCTTTTCTGTATCGTGTATTGCCATTATTCAGGTTCTATTTCAAAAGTGAGTGGGAAGTTCTCGGCGCGTGCCATTTCTGTCGCCTTTGCCACCTTGCTGCGGGCTATGTCCAGCGTGTATGTCCCGACCTTGGCCTTCTGGTGGAAGTGCGTCGTGGTAGCTATCTCCTCGGCCTGCTGTGATGTCTTCTGGAACACAGTCATCATGACCATTATCACGAACTCGAACGTCGTGAAATCGTCATTGAGGACTATCACATTGTATTTCCGAGGCTCCTGCGGGCGCTCCTTGAGCGTCGTGCTGCGCTGCTTCTGAAGTTCAGTCTGTGACATCGTTGTCTTCGTGTTTGTCGTGGATCATCCTGCACAGGTATACGAACGGCGTGTCAAGCAGACTTGTCACGAAGAAGATGGCGTAGCTGCTGATGAATATCGATACAAGCGTGCTTATCGGGTATGTGCCGTAGAATGCGAATGTTGTGTATAGCAGGGTGTTGAGCAGCTGCGAGATAAGTGTCGAGCCATTGTTTCGGATCCACAGACCCCGTCTGCTGTCGCCGAAGCGCTTCTTGCACCAGTCCCACCATTTGTGGTAAAGCCATACGTCTACGAGCTGCGAGATACAGTATACGCCGAGCGAGGCGCAGATGATTCTTGGCGTACTGCTGAAGATCGTGCGGAACGAGCCGCTGGCCCAGTCGTTTTCGCTTGGAGTATAGAGGAGCCACATCTGTGACACCAGTATGAACACTATCGAGCATATCGTGCTGATGACGACTGCCCTGTTGGCGTATTGCTTTCCGTGGTTTTCGCTGAGGATGTCTGTGATGAGGAATGTGCTGGCAAACAGCACGTTACCCAATGTCATCTCAATCCCGAATGCTCTTACGAGAAGCAGGACTTCGATGTTTGCGAGGATCGTCGCAAGAACATTGAAGGCCAGAAGTCCTCCTTTCCCGAACAGCCTGTAGAAGAGCACGATGCTGCCGTAGATGAGGATGAATGAAAATATGATAAGAAGTTCGTTAGGCATATGTATGCATTTAACTTACAAATATAACTAAAAGTTATTATTTGCCTACGCCGAAATCGGTGTTGTGCAGTAATATGTCCACTCGCTGGTTCTCCTTGTATTCGGGATAGATATCTCTGACGAAGGTCTGTCTGACTTCGTCGCATGGCTGAAGGGGAGCTGAATTTTCTATCATTATGTTGACACAGACCCTCTCGAAGTGCCTGAGGCCGGTTTCTATGTCTGTGCGCATACTTTCAGCTGTCTGGCCCGGCAGACCGAAAAGCAGGCAGCATTCGTTGAATCCGGCATCTGCAATCTTCCCCGGATCCATCTCATTTATGCCCTTGAGCATGGTCTGCTCCCTGTATTGATGATCGAATGTCTCTACTCCTATCTTCATCTTGACCGCGATTCCGAACCTGGCGAAAGCGTCGCGAAGCGCAGGTATGTGCCTTCTGTATAGCCAATGACATTCGAAGTGTACGATCCTGATGCCCTTGGCCACGCATACTCCGATTATGGCCTTCATCGTGCTTTCCTCCAGCTCGCAGAACGAGCCTGAGTTGACGATTTCCAGCGTTCCGTATTGTCCCGTGACGCTTTTGAGGGCTTCGGTGTTGATGGCAAGGTTGGCAGCTTCATCGCATGATGCGTCTTCGTGATAGTCGCAGAAGGCGCATCTGCGGTATCTGCATCCTCGTCCGCGCAGGAGCACGATCTCGCGGGGATTCTTCTCGGTGATTGTGGAATATCTCTGCATCTATGACTCCTCGTTGAAGAATATCTGGTAGTAGTTCATACCCGAAACCTCGTCGTATCCTCGCTGGATGAATTCCTGGCTGCCGTGGACGTAGATATGGAAATTCCTGTCCAGCTTTATGACGCTCTTGAAGCTGCGGGACTTCTGCTTGACGGCGGCGTCGGAGATACCGAAAGAGCCGTCAAGATGAAGGTCGTGCTCTTCCTGATAGTCCTTGCAGAAGGAGTTGAAGGACTCGATTACTTCAGGCTGTGCAATCACCTCATTAGTAAACTCTTCCATGTCGAACTCGTCTTTCTCCTTGAAGAACTGCACAGACTTGTTCAGAAGGTCTGCCTGGTCAGCTTTCGTCACCTCGAATTCTTTCGGAAGCTCCCTTGTGATGAAGCTCTTGGCCATGGTCAGCACGTTCTGGGTCTTGAAATACTCGTCCTGCCTCTGTCTTACATGGAGGAAATCGTCGATCCAGTACCTTGCCTCGGACTTGTTGGTGTTGTCGACTACAGACACGACCAGACCGTCTCCTCTCTCGATGTCATAGATGATGCATCCTTTGTCCAGACGATTGATGTTTATGCCCTGTCTGCTGATGATTTCAAAGTTTCCATCTTCTTGGTAGACATTGAGATATGTGTCTCTATTTTCAGTCTTGAATAAACCTAGTGCCTTATGGTTTGCACCGTCTATCACACAGTTGTCAAAGAGCACTGCATAGAACTCTCCCGGCTTGATTTTAGGGTGCATGCTCTGGTCGTAGAGATAGCCTGCCAGCTCGCGGGAGATTTCCAGAAGGTTGTCTGGCTCACCGAAGGCTCTGCAGGTCAGGTCATATACGACATTGTATTTAAGTCCGCTGTCGTGATAGAACTGATAATATTCGCAGTTGGCTGCCTTCTCGCCGCAGAACGGTGTGGTGAACATCTGCATGAGTGCAGCCTTCACATCGTCGTCAGCGTCGGCGGCGCCGGCGGAGAGGACCAAAGGGTCCTCGTTTGCCTTGTTGCCGACTCTGTGCACGTGAAAATCGGCAATCTTTATATCTGTAAAGTCTATTGTCATCTTAATTCAGTTTTGAAATTCATTACGAAGGTAGACATTTTTATCCGAAAATTCTTTCATAAACATCAGCCGGTCTGAAGTTTGCCCTGGAAAATCGTGGTTAATAAGTAGCAAGGTGTATGAGGATGGTATTGACTGCCGTTGTTTTCATCCTTTTGTCCATTCCCCTCAAGCTCGGAGCACAAAGGTTAGGCAGAGATCGTATAAGTGTCGAGGCGAAGGGGTACGCCGGATATCTCTTTGACAACAGAGTTGAGCTTGATAGTCATTTATATGGTTCAGCTGACCTTGCTGTAGGTTTTACCCCTTCACGGATGGACACTGATGCATATGCAAAGGCATATGGATACCCTACATGTGGATTAGGAATGTGTGTTTCCTTCCTGTCAGATATTGAGGTGCCAGGGGAGTCGTACTTTGGCAATTATTATTCAGCATATGGGTTCTTCCGCAGGAATCTGCTCGAAGCAAGGAATCTGACGGCAGGCTATATGATTGAAATAGGACCTGCTTTCAATCCTGTCCGCTACGATCCGGTAATCAATCCGGACAATATCTATGTGAGTTCCTTCCTGATGGTACATGCTGCAGCAGGTGCGTATGTTCGATACCGCTTCCTCGAGAATTGGGAAATAGGTCTGGCAGTCAGGGCAAAACATCACTCTAACGGCCGTTCGGCACTTCCAAACTATGGTCAGAATATGATTGAAGGAGGATTGTCGCTTGCTTATCTGTTTGGAGCGGAAGAGAATGATGAGGATGAGGTCATGCAAGACGAAAAGCCTTCGTTTGACAAAGGCTTTCAATATCATATGACCATCAGTGGCGGAGCGCATTGTACCAGATCTGACTGGCAAAGATATAATCTGCTGGTGCCTGATTCCTCTGATAAACAGGACATATTCAAAGCCTATCCAAGATTTGCCATTTCAGCAGATGTCATGTACAGGTATGCATTGAAATGCAGTACAGGAATATCTCTGGATGCCTTTGTCGTTCCGGATATCAAGACTCTTGAGAAAAATGACAGGTTCCTTTATGGGGATAAGGCTGTAGATGAGGGGCCTGGATATTCCCCTGTATTCTTCGGCATATCTCTCGTGCAGGAATTCTATTATAGGAATCTGGCGCTGCATATGGCGCTTGGATTTTACCCTGTGGACCCTAGATTGGGATTGAGCGGTGATGTGAGCTGGAACTATCAGAAGGCCGGGCTACGTTATTATATCCCGGCCTGGAATGATATGTTCATAGGAATGGCAGTCAAGGCTAATGACTTCTCCGAGTCTGAAATGGTTGAATTTTCAATCGGAATCAGGCTCTGACAGTCAGTCTGCCGATCAGACCGGAGTCTTTCCCTGCCAGTCTTTGAATGTCAATGTGAGTGCATACTTCCTCGCTCAGGAACCTTGATGTGGATCCGGTATTGGCAGGGTCCCAAGTAAGCAGGATGACATGAGTCTTCAGTGCTTTCAGCTTCTTTGCCAGCATTTCGTGATCTGCATCTCCGCTGATGAGGACAACATAATCGAAGTTCCTGTACAGTGTCAGCTCATAAGTATCCAAAGCAAACCATGTGTCAATGCCTTTCTCGATTATTCCTCCGTGCGGATTCTCCCTTAGGTGCTTGTAATGACATATGATGTCGTTCTCAATGAGAGAGTCCTCAAACTTCCTTTCTTCAAGGAGCAGATTACGGTCGTCTGCCTCCTTCGCCCTGAAACGACCTCTATAGTAATGCGCTTCCGTAATGTAGAGCAGTTTCTTGTCTATCCCGAATTGAGTGCTTATGAGCTCTGGAATAAACTGCATGAGCTGTTTCAGGTTTACCTTACCTCCATTGTTTCTGGCAAGGCCTTCGTCAATCTTTGCATAATATCCACCGTCGATGAACAAACCGATGGAAAGGTTTTCTTCGTGTGCCATATGACTATATCTTATTTTACAAATGTCATTTCTTCAAGCAGGTGATCAGCGTCTGCCAGCTTGTCTATGATGAACATCACATAACGGATGTCCAGGGATATGTTTCTGCAGATCTCCGGATCGAACACTATGTCGCTCATCGTGCCCTCCCACACGCGGTCGAAGTTGATGCCGATGAGGTTTCCGTCAGCATTTATCACCGGGCTTCCTGAGTTTCCTCCGGTCGTATGATTTGTGGCGATGAAGCATACCGGCACTTCTCCTGTGGCGTCAGTCCACTCTCCGAAATCCTTGGCTGCATATATTTCTCTGTAGCGCTGAGGGATGTTGTAGTCGAAGATTTCAGGGTTGTCCTTTTCCATGATTCCCTTCATGGTAGATGACGGCAGGTAGTATGTGCCGTCGGCAGGGGAGTATCCCTTGATATGTCCATATGCCACACGGAGAGTAAGGTTGGCGTCCGGATAGAATGCCTTAGGAACGCGCTGAGTGCGGCAATATACCATCTGTCCGCGCATGTAGTCCCTGTAGGCAAGCTGGAGGTCCTGATTCAGCTGTTTGGTAACAGGAAGTATGTCGTTGCTATACCATTGGGCAAATTCATTATAGAAGTGGTATGCCGGGTCGTTGAGGACGGTCTCATGGTCAGCCTCTGCTGCTTTTGCCGGCTCGGTGAACAATGAAGATGCGAAAAGATCTTCCGCCCACGCCTCAATGCTTCCATATGAAGCGAGGCTTTCCTTGTAATATTCAGGCTTGAACTCTGTAGGGACATTCTTTTCATATTCATTCATCACGGCGATGAAGCATTCCTTGTCAATAGGAAGGTAATAGTCTTTGTAGAATGCGTTCAGAGCCTCTTTTGCCAGCTCCTGGCCGTTTTCTTTCTCAAGAAGTCCTGCAACCTTGTATGCTATGCCGGCAAGCTCTATACTCCTTGCAGTTTCCGAATAATAGTCGGTCGCAAACTGATATGGCTCGAGGTCATGGTAAATCTGTGCTATCCTGTCGGTCACTCCGTCGAATTCTCCGTTTGCAGCCCACATGGCGAAAGCCTTTTCGAACTCCTGCTTGTTCTGCACCGTCTTCATCTTCCTGATGCCCTTCATCTCGCCCTGCCACTTCTTCCATGCATTCGCTACGTTTGCATTCTTTGACGAATACTGGATGCGTACCTTCTGACTCTGTTCCTGATGCTTGTTCATAATGTCCAGGCGGAGAGTGCGGAGACGGATCTTGTGAGGGTCTCCGACCTGCTCGATGTAGCGAACTCCCTCAGAATGAATGTATTCCTGGGTTCGGCCCGGGAAGCCGTAGATGAATGTGAAATCGCCCTCCTGTACGCCCTCAAGCGATATCTTGAAGTATTTCTTCGGCTTATATGGGACATTGTCCTTTGAATATTCTGCAGGATTGTTGTCCTTGTCGGCATAGATGCGGAACATCGAGAAGTCGCCTGTATGACGCGGCCACATCCAGTTGTCTGTGTCGCCGCCGAACTTTCCAATGGATGAAGGTGGAGCGCCCACGAGACGCACGTCGTCATACTGCCTGTAGAGGAACAGGAAGTATTGGTTTCCATAATACAATGCCTCCACTGTAGCCCTGAGGCCCTTGCCCTCCTTGGTTACCTCATCTATGAGTGCCTTTGAATTATTCTTTACGATGCTGACTCTTTCGTCCTCGCTCATTCCCGGCTCATACCCCTTGAGGATGAGATCGGTAACGTCTTCCATCCTCTCCAGGAAACTTACAGAGAGTCCGGGATTAGGGAGTTCCTCATCGCGACTCATTGCCCAGAATCCGTCTTTGAGGTAGTCATGCTCGACACTGCTGTGCTTCTGGATCTGGCCATATCCGCAGTGGTGGTTGGTCAGCAGCAGGCCTTCAGGCGAGATAAGCTCGCCTGTGCAGCCGCGTCCGAAAAGCACAACGGCATCCTTCAGTGAAGCCTGATTGACACTGTAGATGTCTTCAGCGCTGAGCTTGAAGCCCTTTTCCTGCATGTCTCCGATACGCTGCGCGATCAGGGACGGCAGCCACATTCCTTCGTCAGCATACGCTGTCATACCTGCAAGAATGCTCAGCAGGATGATAGTGATTGTCTTCTTCATAATATGTTTTCCATTTCGTACATTTTCCTATAAAACTCCGCTTTCTTCTCCAAAGCGAGGGGATATGCTCTTGATGATGAGGGCATCCTCCAAAATCTCAATGTCCTGTCTCCGGCCTTCAGTTCGGTGCATTCTCCTACGGCCGGGATCGAGCATCCGAATGTCTCTGCAATGACTTCCGTGGCCTTCTGGCCTGTAGTAACCAGGGCCTGGCATTTCGGAATCTGTGTCAGCAGACCATGAAGGTCGGTCGGAGTCACGACTTCGAGGAATTTGTCTGATGCATTGTCCTTCAGCCTGCGGACCTGGCTTGCGGTGTCGAACATGGCAATTCCTTTCATGGCGGCAAAGCCGGCACACCTGTCCCGGTCAAACTTCTTGATCTTCACTCCATTGGCGTCTTCAGCCACGAAATGCTCCTTGTCATTGAAGAATATGAATCCGAAGATCCTCCACATGTCGTTTATCCAGTTGGGGTAGAAGAAATCCATGGACCAGCGCTCCTGTTTAGGTGGGAAACTGCCAAGCATAAGCATGCGTGCCCCTTCCGGAAGGAAAGGGGAGAGCGGGTGGCTCTCTATCGGAGGTTGGACATCTTTAGACATATCTTTACAAAGATAGTCAAAATGTCCACAAATGCAATCCGCCTGTCGAATCACTTCGACAGGCGGACACTGTGTAAGTTCAATATTTATGTCTAACTAACTAAGAAGTCACTACATTAGACGCATAATGCGTGCCAAATGCTACAATTTATTTGAAAATATTTAAATTGTTATCGTCGGCAGGAAGTCAGCGGTCATCTTGAGAGTCCATGCAGCGATTGCAAGAAGGCAGAAAATCCACGCGATGAAGAGAACGAGTCCAGGTTTCCACCTTGGCGCCTTCATGTCGAAGGTCAGCATGATGCCGTTGTATACGAACCATACTCCCATGATTATCGTCATCGATATTGTCAGCCACCAGAATGTGGAGTCTGTGAGTATGTCTGCTGCCAGCTGGTCTTCGAAATCAGGAAGTCCCCACTCGAGCATATGGGATTCGTACAGATTCTCCATCAATGTCGGAACAGACGGGGTGATTATGCTGCCAAGAAGGATTCCAGAACCGATGATCAGCATCATCAGACCGAGGAATACGCCTCCGGCACGCTTGAATGTCTGTCCTGCGGGAGAAGCAGCCGCTTCGCTCACTTCTCTTCCCAGGTCGAAGTCCTTGTCCTTCCATCCTGACAGGTTCATAGGCTTGCCTTTCATCTCGCATTTCTGCTCCACTGTCCTTGCTGCAGGCATGGCTATCCACAAGCAGATGTATGCAATTATCGAAATGCAGAAAAGGCCGTCATCCGCAAAGCCTATGAAGAAAAGGATCAGGAAGATTATCCTGAAGAGTACCTTGTCCAGACCGAAATATGTGCCAAGACCGGAGCAGACGCCTCCCAGGACTCTCTCATCGATATTCCTATATAACTTCTTCTTCCTTGCTACGGGTTTCTCCTGCGGTGTCGGCTGTGCATCGGTTTCTTCCTGTGCCAGGGTAGCCGGATCTCCGATCTGCTGTTTCACTGCATCTATCATGTCGAGATTCACTACAATGCCGCCCTTGCACTTTTCGCTCAGAAGTTCCGCAATGCGTTCCTCTATGTCTGATGCGATCTCCTCAGCGTTGTCATCTTCGGCGAAGACACTCCTGATGTCATTCAGATATTTGTCGAGGACAACGTATGCATCTTCTTCTATCGTGAAAGAATATCCTGCGAGACTTATGTTTTCAGTTTTTTTCATATGGCGATATCTATCTGTCAGTTACTTTCCTTATGCTCTCAATGGCTGATGAGAGCTCTTCCCAGGCTGCATCAAGCCCAGCAAGCTGCTGTCTGCCCAGCTCTGTGATCATGTAGTATTTTCTAGGAGGTCCCTGGGTCGATTCTTCCCATCTATAGTTGAGGAGTCCGAGCTTCTTCAGACGGATGAGCAGGGGATAGGTAGTGCCTTCCGCCACTATTATATTGACATCCTTCAGCTTCTGGATGATTGACGAAGCGTATTCGTCGCCGGAAGCGAGGATCAGCAGAATGCTGTATTCCAGCACTCCGCGACGCATCTGCGTCTTGTTGTTCTCAATGATTCCGGTATTATCCATGATTACTGGTTTGTGGTGAATCTTCTTATGTTCTCGGCTGTAGGAGGAAGGCCTCTGAGCTCGCATTTCTCAACAGCAGTCCTCGTCTCAGGAGCGACAATCCAGAATATTACATATGCCCAGAATCCAGCAGTGCCGCATATGAGGGCTACAAGGAAAATGATTCTGATGAATACTACGTCTACGCCGAGATAAATTGCCAGTCCGGAGCATACTCCGGCAATCTTCTTGTCTTCCGAGTCGCGGAAGAATTTCTTAGGTGCTCTCATATTTTCATTATAATCTGTTTCGTTGTTTTCTGCGTTGTCATATCCGTCCGGATATCCTATCTGACCTACAATAGCCTCTACAATCTTGAGGTTTATGACTTCACGTCCGGCAAGCTTCTCTTTCATAAGATCTGCTATCCTGCCCTCAAGCTCGTCCATTACATCTTCGCTTGCGCTGCTTTTATCCATCGAATTCTTGAACCTGTCAAGATAGTCATTAAGGTAGCTGTATGCATCCTCGTCAATGATAAAGCTGCATCCTCCAATCGCAACATTAATCGTCTTTTTCATATTTAAATCGTTTTAGAGTAGACAATACATTAATTGTACCACAAAGATATATAATTTTTCAAATACCTTGCAATACCAAGTACTGAAAATTTTAAAAAACTTGTGTCGGTTATCTGAAAGTCAAAGTAAAAACGGTTCCCTTGTCGTCGCTTCGCGTAAGCGCAAGGGTGCCGTTGTGGAGTCTCATGATCTGTCGCGATAGGCTCAGGCCTATGCCGGTTCCTTCCTGCTTGGTGGTGAAGAACGGAACGAAGATTTCTTCCTGGCTTTCCTTGCTGATAGGGGAGCCGTCGTTAAAGACATTTATTATGATGTGTTCTGAGAGATTGATTTCTGCCGTGATCTCTACTTTCTTCGCATCTGCCTGGATCGCGTTCTTTACAAGGTTGATGAGAATCTGAGTGATCTGGCCTTCATCAGCATATAGGATTATATCTTCGCTCTTCTCTACATATGAACATTGAACTCCTGACATCAGAGCCTGCTCCCGTGTAAGATTGATGACTCTTTCAGCCAGTTCCTTGAAGTAGAAAGCCTTTTTCACAGGCGGAGCTACTCTTGTCAGATTTCTGTATGAATCGACAAATTTTATGAGTCCTCTCGATGATTGTGAGATGGTGTCCAGACCGGTCCTGACCTCTTCGTTGACTCCTTCAAATGTCAGAAGTGTCTCGCTTAGCGAAGCGATTGGCGTCACTGTGTTCATGATTTCATGAGTCAGCACTCTGATGAGCTTTGACCACGATTCCTGCTCGTTCTCGGCAATCTCGCTGCTGATGTCATTGAATGCCACGACTCTTACTTCCATCTTGCCTATGGTAGCCGCTGAGGCTGTCAGGGAAATGGTCATCTTGCCGCTCTCATTGTAGTAGCTGGCTCTTTCTTCCGCAGCGTCGGTGACTGTGAGGAATGCGTTATATAGAGATTCGCTGACGGTGCGTAGCTGTCTTATATGTCCGAAAGTGGCGATTCCAAGAAGATTCAGCGCCGTACGGTTACAATAGTTTACCCGTCCGTCCTGCTCTATGACAACAACTCCCGTCTTGACGTGGTCAAGCATTAGCCCGAAATATTTTTCCTGCTCTATGATCTCGTGCCTTTCCTTGTCGAATATGTTGCGCAGACGGTTGAGCGTGCGGTTGAACTTCCTTCCGGCCAGTCGTCTCTCATCAAACCGGAAATTCAGTTCCTTGTCTTCCAAAGCATCCAGCATATAGGCTACCTTCCCGCGCATCTTCCTGGATGTCAGCAGAAAAGTGACGACAGCAGTCAACACAACTGCCGCTATGATAGCCAATATGCTCTGAAGCGTTGTCATATATTATACTTCTTCAACTTGGCATACAACGTAGGCCTGCTGATCTCCAGCGACTTGGCCACCATGGAAAGATTGCCACCGAACCTTGCCATTGCCGCACGTATGGCCTTCTCCTCAGTCTCCTCGAGGGTTTCATTTCCGCTCATGACCGTTCCGTTCAATCCGGCGCAGCCCTGCGGCAGCTCTATGTCAGAAGCGGTAAGCACCTCTCCGTCACAGAGAATCACAGCCTTCTCGATGCAGTTCTGCAGTTCGCGAATGTTTCCTGACCATACATGCCCTTTCAGCAATTCCAGCGCATCAGGTGTCAGGCCGCTGACATTACGTCTATATCTCTCTGCGTATTTCGCAACGAACATTTCCGCCAGCGGAGCAATCTCGTCGATTCTTTCACGAAGAGCAGGGAGGTGGAGATGCATCGTATTTATGCGATAGTACAGGTCCTCACGGAATTCTCCGTCGCGGACCATTTTTTCCAGATCCTTGTTGGTCGCACAGATAAGCCTTATGTCCACGGGGATTGCCTTTGTGTCACCAACGCGTGTTATTGTCCTGTTCTGAAGGGCGCGCAGCAGCTTTGCCTGCAGATGGAGCGGAATGTTTCCGATCTCATCAAGGAACAGCGTTCCGCCGTCAGCCTGCTCGAACTTGCCGATATGGTCTGCGTGAGCATCTGTAAATGCTCCTTTCACATGTCCGAAAAGCTCGCTCTCGAAAAGTGTTTCGGTCAAGGCTCCGGCATCGACGCATACCATAGGCTTCAATGCCCTCATGGACATCCTGTGAATCTCTCCTGCAAGGACATCCTTTCCAGTTCCATTCTCGCCGGTTATCAGCACTGTCGCATCGGTAGACGCTATCTTGTCGACGGTCTTGCGTATTACGCTCATCGCCGCACCCTTGCCCCAAAGCATCGGGATCGCAGATGCCGGCTTCGCATCTGCCTCCTTCGCCTCCTTGCTGCGGTTGGCATATGCCGCCTTCAGGATCTCGATGAGCTTGTCATTCTCCCACGGCTTTACGACGAAGTCGAACGCGCCGCGCTTCATGCCTTCCACTGCCAGCTGGATGTCAGCATATGCAGTAAAGAGCACCACCTCGATGTCCGGGCGGCGCTTCTTTATCTCAGAGAGCCAGTACAGACCTTCGTTTCCTGTATTTATGTCTGTGTGGAAATTCATGTCAAGCAGCACGACATCCGGACGGAAATCCGCAAGTCTGCTTACCAGTTCCTTAGGAGAGGGGATAGCATCCACCTCGGCAAAATGCATGGCCAGAAGCAGCTTCAGCGCAGCCCTGATGCCATTGTTGTCGTCCACAACCAGTACCTTTCCCTTATTCTTTGCCATAACAGATAGAGTTCATCATACAAATGTAATTAAAAATCATCACAATTACTCCTTTTTCAGTGTTTCAGCAGGGTTGGTGCGGGCGCTGCGGAGGCTGCGAAGCGTCACGAGCGATATGGTGACTGCAAGCACAAGAGCCAATGAAGCAGGGAAGACCCATAGCGGAACGCTGATGCGGTGAGCGAACTGCTCCAGCCAGCGGCCGGTTATGAAGTATGCCACCGGAGCGGCGATCAGGAAGCATACCGAAACTATGATGATGTATCTGCGGTTGAGCATTCTTATGATTTCTTCGACTGTGGCTCCATATACTTTTCTGATGGAAATCTCCACCTGGCGATGCCTGGTCTCGAACATGACGATGCTGAACACTCCCATCAACGAGATCATCACGGCTATCAAGGCAAATATTGCGATTATAGTTGTCTGCCTTAATGTTTCTCCATAGAAGACATTCATCCTCTCATTCATGAAAAGTATTTCCGGCTCAGCCGCACGCGGTTCCAATTCTGTCACCAGTTCCTTGATATTACCTATCAGCTGCTTGATGTCTGCCCCTGGCATAGTACGGATGTAGAAGGTGTTCATCAGGTAAGATGGGTCAGTATAAAGGCAGATAGGAGAATCTTTCCCGACCACAGACCCGAGTCTGATATCCCTGATGGTACCTGTAATGGTAAAATCATCGAAAGTCTCACCCGGATACATTTCCTGTATTGCAGGCATGGTGCTCTCTGTGAACATTATCTGCTTCCCGCTGTCAGGATTTCCTGAAAAGCCAGTTCCCTCGATGACTGATATGCGCATGACTTCTGGAAAATCATACCTGACTCCATAGGCATGAAGTTCTATGTGCTTCCCGTCTTTTTCGCGGCCCCATATGTTAAAGCTGAACAGCAGGTCTGTGGCTGAGGCTGTGATTCCTGCCACATCAGGGCGCTGCTTGATGCGCTCGATGAGAGTCTCTGATTTTGAGGCGATTTCGTTACAGGTGAATGACAGTACATTTTCTCTGTCAAAGCCGACATCATACCTGATCATGTGTCTGTACTGAAGGAAAAAGACTGCCGTGACGATAATCAGCGCCATCGATACGGAGAACTGGATCCCGACAAGGACAGACCTGAAGAGTTGTCCGCTCTTTGATTGGGCGAAGCCGGCCTTGACAGCAACCGAAGTATTCGCGTCAGTTGTATAAATCGCAGGGAATAGGGCAGAGGCGGCTGCTGTAACAAGCATCAGCAGACATATGACAGCCAGAATTCCCATGTTGTCTTCCATCGCAAGCGAGCATGTCACATATCCTTTCAGAAAGATGTTGCCAGCAGCAAGAATCAGCAATAATGACAGGCAGAAGGCCACGATCGTCAGGATGACTGCTTCTCCTATGAGAATGCTTCTGAGGCGTCTCTGCGATGCTCCAAGTACCTTGTTGATATTTACATTTCTTATTCTGGACGGAACAAGAGCCATGTAGAAGTTGAAGAAATTGATGAAGGCTATGATGATTATCAGCAAAGCGATGGCCGCAATCGTAGCTGTACCTTTCACAGAGCCGTTCTTGTAATATGTCCCCGCCAGGAATGATTCGAAATACATATCATCCAATGCTGTCAGCTTGACCGGCTGCACCTCGTCGCCTTCCTCATAGTCGTCTTCGCCGTATAACTGCTTCCACTGGTCCACCATTCCCATATACCAGTCCGCATATTGCTTTTGCCAGATCCTTGCAAATTCGTCAAGGTCAGCGCCATCTTTGAGCTTCACGAATGCAGAATAATTCCATGCGTTGTTTTCTTCTCCGAATACGCATCCGTCATCGAAGAATATATGATGATTGTACAGGAATGTGTTGACTGGAAAATCCTCAAAGATTCCGACTACAGTCATTGCCTGCTTGGATTCAATGTCGTTCAAGAATGGTCCTCCGTTGAACCATATTGCATCTCCGACCTGGCATCCGGCCTTCTCCGCTGCGCTTCGTGAAATAATGATGTTGTCTGGCTCACTGATCTTCATCAGATCGCCGTCAACTTCACGGAAGCCGAAGATCTCCACACCGGAGGTTCCCATTTTGTAGGCTCCGATGTCATGCCTGATAAACTCTCCGGATTCGTTTGGCTTCCACACATAACCCGGCCATGGGGAAGAGCTGAACCAGGTGTAAAGTTCTCCATCAGGGAAGGCGGCGATCGCCTCGCGCGTAGCCGGCTGCGGGCAGTTCTCCGACCAGCGCGGCCCGCCTTCCTCACCGGCATTCCAGTCTGCAGACACCATGTAGACTCTGTCGGAATCAGGGATGGGCCTGTTGAAACTGACCGAATACCACACCTGTGCTGACATTACATAAAAGGCTGTAAATGCAACTGCAAGACCTGTTATGTTCAGTATGGTGACAGCCTTATGGCTTCTGAGTGTGTTCAGGAAATTTCTAAGTATCATCTGTCAAGTTGTTAAGGTTTCTGTACGATTAGAAACCACAGTTGTGCCAAAATACATAATAGTCTAACAATCAACTATATACACATATGAGGCATTTCTATACATGTAAAGATATTTTACAAAAATGTAAAGTAAAAATAAATCTTACAGTATGTAAAATAAATTTAAAGAGAATTGGTCACGTTAAGAAAAGGATCTGACCGTGAATACTTTACAAATTCAATGCATAAGTTCTTCCAGTTTCGTAGTCAGCATGTCACCGATGAGATCTCTGCCTATGATCAGACCGGTAGAGCAGTCAATAAGAATCGTGGTCGGGAGGCCGTTTACCATGTATGCCTTCCATTCTGGTGAATATAGTTCTCCTCTCACATTGATCCAACCGTGACCATCGTCTTCAATATGCCTGATATCCATTCTGATTCAAGAGGGCTATATAATCCTCCATCGATGCCTCGACCGGTTTCACTTCTTGCGCCTGCAGTGCAGTCCCCGCAGCAGCGAGCGCTGCAATAAGTAATAGTTTGGTTGTTTTCATAATATCTTTGTTTTATGCCTGGCGCGTAACTTCCAGTGTATCAATGTTTTCCTTAAAATGCGTGCCGTCAAAGGGGAGCACGCGGTTTGCGTAAACAGCTGCTGATCAGGCGGTTGCCCGCCAGCGTCTTGCTGTGCTATTGAGATTCCCGATCAGGTCGGGGATGATGTTCTGTCGGTCATCTGGCCTGTCATTTCCCGCATGCCCGGCTACGACCTGGTATCAATACTGTAAACAAAATGGACTATGATTTGCTATTTCAGATGGAATAACTATCTTTGCAGAGAAAGATGAGAGTTGCATATAGGCGCGATTACATCAAGCTCCGCAACCGTCTGGTTATACAAGGCCGTAAGTGAATGCTTACGGCCTTAGTGTTTCCAGTTTGCTCTCAATCTCTTTTCTTGTCTGATATCGTGCATTCACCCTGACTGCCTTTCCATAGAATACTACATAGCAGTCAGTTATCATGTTGGAGGTAAAATCTGCCTTCCTCCTTGAGATGTACTTAGATAATTCAAATGTATCAAGATGAAGCACATGTTCGTCCAGATCAATTACCACAATCTTGCACCCTTGTTTCTTTGCTGACTTGAATCCTGCAGTTATCCCTCTTTCACTCATGACTCCTTTCCTGTCACCAAGTTCTTCACAAATCGTATATTCCGGATTCTTGTGACCGAATGCATAGGTGTGTGAATTGATGCGTATGCTGACTTCATTGTACGAACATAGTATAGCCTTGGCTGCACGGATATTGCTGCCCAACTCACTTTTATCGGCTTTTACACTGATCAAGAGACGCTCCCCGAACTCCTCATCCAACAAATACTCTGTCTCCATAATTAAAAGAACATATCGTTGAAAGCAAAGTTATATAAGCATCTGCATAAAAGCAAATCCATTCTGTTTTCAGTATGTCAAAGAACTTTAACCGTCATCCCCGGCACCGACCGGGCATCTATTCCTTCTTCAGCGCTTCGGCCGGGTTTGTACGTGCGGCGCGGAGGGTCTGCCAGAGGACGGAGGCGATGGTGACTGCGAACGAGATCAGGACACAGAGGATGTAGATGATCCAGATGTTTGTGATCTTGTCTGCAAACTGACTCATTATTGTCGAGAAGGCGAGTACAGCAATCGGGATTGCTATCAGGTTGGCGATCAGGGCGATACGGATAAATGTCATAAGGTTCCTTCGGAGTTCCGTGTTGTCGGTGCCGCCGAAGACTTTCCTGATAGCGATCTCCTTCTCGCGCTCTGTCGCGAAATAGATGCTGATACCCGTAAGTCCCATCACTCCGAGGATGATGATTATGCCAAGGAGCCTTTCCAGAAGGTCTTTCAGGCCTTTCCAAGGTGCCAGCTCTTCTTCATTTATTTCCTTGACGTACAATGCTCTCATTCCGAAATCTCTGATGTCATTTACTTCGATTCCGCTTACTTCCTCATATACCTCTGCGATGACTCTTCTGGCCTTTCCGTGATCGCTTACAGTCTTTATGGCCATAGCATTGTAATCAATATTTCGTACAACCACAATTGCCGGAAAATCATCAATATTGTTCTGCCCGCCGGCAGTAGGGATGTCATTTATCATACCGGCTATCCTGTAGTCACCGAATTCCCTGCTTAACATTTTCTTGAAATCTTCGGGATATATGCTTTCTGTCTTTGCAGATTCAGGTGTCATCCATACGCCGGTATAATCATCGGGATCATTGACAGTCATCATTTCAAAGCCGAAAATTTCGAATGCTTCCTTCGAACATTCCAGAACGGTGGCGTATATCTGATCTCCTGATTCAGACCTGTATTCCATTCCCATAAGGCTTGACGGGACGCATTTGGTCAGGCCGACTGAAAGGATTTCAGGGCATTTCTCCAGTTCCGATTTCAATGTTGCAGGATCAAGATGCAGGCTCCAGTCCGGCATAAGGAAGAATACATCTTCGATGTCGCAGTTGTATTCCATATCCATATATTTGCGGTACTGGGCATTGAATACCAATGTGATCGCGAGAAGAAGGATTGTCATTATAGTCTGGATGCAGATGAAAACCTTCGTCATCCTCTTCTTGCTGTGATATCGGAAACCGCCCTTGGCAATGTCGAGAGGAGTGAATCGCGAAACGATCATCGCCGGGATCAGGCCTGTGATCAGGGTCATAAGCAGGATGAATCCTATGTAAATGCAAATGTCTGATAATGAATATCCTATGCTTAAGGTTCCCTCGCTCTCCAAGGTGCGGAAGAAGGTACTGATCATATCGGTCGTGATGCCCGTAAGGAGCAGGCCCAGGCCGAAACATATCAAGTTCATTATAAACGCTTCCTTCAGGAACAGCCATATCACCTGACCGCGTCCCGCTCCGACAAGCTTGCGTGTTGCAATCTCCTTGGCTCTTCGGGTTGAAAGGGCAACGTTGAGGTTGATGTAGTTGGTGATGGCAAAGATCAGCAGGACAAAAGCGATCACGCATACGATGATGAATCCACTGCCTCCGAATTCCTTCAACTGGTAGTTGTCTTTTGTCGTAAGCTCTCCGTATGGTATGATGTCATACCTCTCAGGGCGTTTGAAACTGTATGGACTGTCGGCTTCCTCGTCATCCATAGGTCCCCAATATGCAGCACAGGCATCCTGAACCTTCTTTTTCAATGTTTCATAGTCCGTTCCATCCTGTGCCATGATGAAGGTCATTACGAGAATGTTGTTTCCCCAGAACACCATATCATACTCGTTCGGATTGTCAATCCGGGGAATCATCATATCGTATCTCTTGAATCTCGGGTCGTCGGTGTCCTTGAATATACCGGAAACTGTATATGTCTCATTGTCAAGATTCAGGCTTCTGCCTATTACGGGACCGTTTTTGGAAAGTTCGTTTGCAAGTGATTCCGATATGGCCATTGCAGTCTTGGCTTCCGTGTCGAGTCCGCCTTCAATGAACTCGTGAGGGAAGAAGTATAGGAAATTCCTGTCATACCTTATGTATGTAGCCAACTTTCCTTCTACTTCAAATGTGTAGTTTCCACTCAGATGCGATGGACTGCTGACAATTTCGATCTCCGGAATGTTCTCCTGGAGATATTTCCCGATTCCCGGTGACGAGCACTGCATTCTTGCCGCACTCAGACTGTAGATGTTCTTATAGTCCGGGTGTGAATGGTTTGTCTCATTGATCTTCAGCATATAGCTGAGCAAAGGTATGGTCACAGCAATCGCGACACTCAGTCCGAGTATCTCGATCGCAGTATATAGCTTTTTTTTTCCCAGGAATCTTAAATAGCTTTTCATTTTTTTGTTTATTTGCCTGACGCATAACTGCCAGTGTATCAATGGTTTCCTTAAAATGCGTGCCGTCAAAGGGGAGCACGCGGTTTGCGTAAGTTGCTGTGATTTAGTTGGTTGTGCGCCAGGTGCCTATTCCTTCTTCAACGCCTCGGCCGGGTTGGTGCGGGTGGCGCGGAGTGTCTGCCAGAGGACGGCCAGCAGGGAGATGACTGACACAGCGGCTGTAGCGGCTATATATATCCATGCTTTCTGTGGCATGCGATATGTGAAATCTTCCAGATAGCGTCCGGATATGACCCATGCGGCCGGGATGGCCACCACCGCTGCAATCAGGCAATAGAGCATGTATTCCCGGATGTTTCTGGCACTTTCGCTACGTACCGTTCCTCCGAAAACCTTGCGGATGCCGATCTCCTTTTCCCTTTCCGATGCATAATATGTACTCATGGCGACCTGTCCCAAAGCCGATAGCATAATGGCTATGACCATGAAGATGTTCACCATAGCCAGTTGATTGCGTGTCTGCGCATAGTCTGCTTTGATGAGATCTTCAAGCAGACCTGAATTGGCGCGCACATCAGGTCCGAAATTATCTCTTGCTTCTTCTGTGCTGATTTCTTCCAGTTCTTTCTTGTTCTCTTTAGTAATGCTGTTCATCTTCACGATATAATCTCCGGCAAAAGGCGGCCAGTTGTCGTACACATATACTGCTCCGTACTCGTTTTCAATAAGATTGATGGCTGTGCGCAAAGCGAAATCCTTTATTATGCCGGCGACTTCGAAACCTTGATTCATGCGGTCCATGTCGCGAGGCAGAACCGGGTCATCTGGATTTATTCCCAATGCCAGTGCTGCTCCTTCCGTCAGCCATGCTCCTCTCATTCCGGGTTTGCCGTAATCTCTGACCACCTCGAAGCCATATATCCTGAATGCTGCAGCATCGCAATGTATCTCACCAAGATAGACAAGACTGGTGTAATTTTCATCCAATGGGATGACGTTGTTCAGTGCGTTTCCACAGGGCCTTCCGTATGTCTTTCCTATGTCGCTAACGTATGGAAGTCCTCGCAGTTTCTGCTCAAATCCGGGGTTGAAGGTCTGAGTGTTACATCTGTACAGGCTGTCTAAGTCTACCTGTACAGGCATGTCCATCATGTGTCTGATCTGCGAGCCCATTACGAGTGATACGGCAATCATGATGATTGCGATGCAGTTCTGGATGATGATGAATAACTTGCTCAAAGTCTTTTTGCTGTGATGTCTGAAACTGCCTTTGATAGTATCTATCGGTCTGAAACGGAATGATATGATACCCGGTAAGATGCCGCATGACAGTCCCGTCACTATCAGGATCAGAAGATAAAGGATCATCTGCGATGGCGAGAAACTTATCTTCACCGGAACAAGGGAGTCAATCAGCCTGTTTATGTATGGAAGGCATGTTTTCGCTATGAGGAAGGCCAGGCAAATGCAAATGAATGTCATCAGCAGGGATTCCTTGATGTAAATGCCCATGACCTTCAATCTGCTGTCTCCCAGCAACATCCTGGTGGCCATTTCCTTGCTTCTTTTACCGGCCAATGCGGTGCTGAGGTTGACGTAATTGAATATGGCTGAAATGAGAATGAATATTGCAATTATGCAGAAAGCCTTCATCATCTTCGCATTTCCTTTCTTGATTCCGAGTCCCTGATTCGAATCGGAAAAATACAGTTTGTCCAGCCTGGTCAGGTTGTAAAGTTCCTTGCCTTTGTCTTCCTCCCGGATCAGATGACTGTCATTGATTTCATTCATCTTCTTTTTTATATTACCGACATCTGCCCCATTACGGACTTTATGGAATGTAAGAGAATTGCCGTCAGCCGATCCCTGATACTCGTCCGTGTTTTTATAGAAAGCGAAATCCGGGTGGTTCAGGCTTATAAATACCTTATACTGGGAGTCAAAGACCGAATACTCTTGATCCTCTATTATCGCACCTATCGTGTAACGCTCATTGTTGATATGAAAATCTTTTCCCAAAGCGTCCCTACCTCCGAATGTCCCTGCCATGCTTTCAGTAATGATTACATTAGACGCATTTTCCAGGGCATCACGGTTTCCGGCGACAAACCTGCATGGAAACATTTCAAAGAAATCAGGAGACACCGCCATATAGGCCCCGATTCCGATGGTTTCATCCATAAGACCCTCGTAACACACAATATTGACGGTCCGCTCAATTTCCGGAATCTGACCTGAAATGATATTACTGAACCTGACGCTTGAAAATGTCGTATTGTAAGCCCCTGCGCAATAGATGTTTTTGAAATCCGGATATTGCCTTCCCACCGAACGCTGCTGCCACACAAAACAACTCATAAGGATTACGAATGCCAACGCCACGCTCAACCCCACGACCTCGATCGCGGTGTACAGTTTGTTTCTTGACAGGAATCTTAAATAGCTTTTCATTTTTTTTGTTTGTTTGCCTGGCGCATAACTGTCAGTATATCAATGGTTTCCTTAAAATGCGTGCCGTCAAAGGGGAGCACGCGGTTTGCGTAAGTTGCTGTTGTTTAGATGGTTGTGCGCCAGGTGCCTATTCCTTCTTCAGCGCCTCGGCCGGGTTGGTGCGGGCGGCGCGGAGGGTCTGCCAGAGGACGGCCAGGAGGGAGATGGCGAAGGAGAGGGCAGTGGCGAGAGCCACGTACCAGCCCCAGCCCGGAATGGTCGCCAGGTCGAACCAGGTCTGCTCCAGCACCAGCCATACCGTGACAGGAACGGCAACTACATTGGCAATCAAAGTGACCTTCAGGAATGACCAGAGAGTGCGTCGTGTCTCCGAGTCGATTGTTCCACCGAACACTTTTCTTACCGCTGTCTCGTGAGTATTCTCGTCTGCATAGTAGATGCTCATTCCAATCAGTCCCAGAATGGCGATAAGAACAATCATCAGAGCAATGCCAGTAACCACATTCTTGATGAATTCGATCTTCTGGAGGTCGCGTTCAAGTATCTCGTCAAGGTACATTGATTCACGACCTATATGTCTGGGATCCACAACCCTGCATCCGCTTATCTTCTCGTATGCTTGAGCAATCACCTGACGCGCCTTTTCATGGTCTCCGTTTGTCCGGATTATGTAGGCGAGGTTATAGTCATTCATATACTCCTTAGGGAATATATATACATATCCAGCCGACTTCTTTTTACTCAACGTCGGCACTCCGCTCGCCGGATAATCATCAATGACTCCCAACACTTTAAATTGGGAATCTGTGTCATTGAATTCTTTCTGCAGAAATTCACTCTTATCTACAAGTTCCTTGAATGACTCAGTCATCCAGATACCGAACGGTGCGTCGCTATACTTTTTCTTGATGTTGAATCCATATATGTCAAAGGCATCCTTCGTACAATAGATTTCATGAGCTACCGACCTCTGATTGCCATTTTCATCCAGAGCCAATTCATGATGATAGCCACTGAATACGGTGCCGTTTGTGTAATCGACGGCCCCGATTTCAGGATGTGTCAGAAGTTCGTTCTGCAATGCGTCATAATGGGTGAAACAGTTTGACTCAGGCTCAAGTCTGTCACTTGGCAGCAGATAGAACAGATCCTTATGGTCAGATCCGCTGTCGATATTGATCAGGTTGTTGTATCCTACCTGAAGTATGATGCTTAAGGTTATGAAGGCTGTCGCCAGAACGGTCTGAATGCAGATGAAGACCTTATTCAATATGGTCTTTCTGTTGAAACGGAATGTACCTTTGGTGACATCCAGGGCGCTGAAACGTGAAACATAATAGGCCGGAATGAATCCGGACAGGGCGGATGTGATCAGCAGGATCGTGAGCACCGCAATTACCGTCAATGGCTCAAACGATATGCTGAACCTGCTGCCAAGTCCGTCATATCCTTGAAGAATGTTGTTTATGCCCGGAAGTGCAGCCACAGCGATGCAGATTCCCAAGATCGTACAGAACACGGTTATGACAAATGCTTCTTTGAAATACTGGAAATATGTAGCAGTCTTCTGCGAACCAAGCAGGTTCTTTGTTGCAGCTTCCTTCGCCCTCTTTCCTGCCAATGCAACATTGAGGCTGACATAGTTCATCAACGCCATGATCAGGAGAAGCACGACAAGGATGACGATCATATTGATGGTGAATTTCGTGTTTACCGTAAAGTACTCATTGGCACCATCATAGGTGATTTCATCATATCTTACCAGGCGGCAATGTTCATCAGCGAGACGATTCTTGATTGTACCTACAAAACTTTCACGATAGCGTTCAGACCACTCTGCACTTTGGGTGGAAACAACTTCATCTATATACCTGTTGCCAAAGTCATTATAATGTCTTACAGTCAGATTCGAGATCTTTCTTTCAGCCTCATCGTCATCGACTCCATCCTTGAGCTTGACCATCGTGACCATGCCTGAAAGCATTTCCTGAAATGGAAGCGAAGGATTTTTCTCGCCGCGTGCCGACATTGCCATTATCATGTCGTTATACCTGATGAGACCATCACCGAAGTCCTTATAGATTGCTGTAATAAGATAATCCTTCTCCAACAATGTGACGTTCTTGCCGATTGCATCTCCTTCAGGGAAATATGTGTTTGCGAACGTCTCTGACACACCGACCTCTGAGGGTGTCTTCAGGAAACCGGCATCGCCTGCAATGAAATCCTGCGGGAAGAAATCAAAGAAATTCTCCTCACACCAGTTTATCTTCACGCAATCCGCATTCTTGAGAGTGAAATGTCCCGGATACAGGAGCACGGTACTGGTACTTTCGATTTCGGGAATGTTGTCAGCAAGATGTTCTCCAAGGGCCCATGTCGTATGGAATGAATCCTGATAGCACACAGCATAGATATCATCATACTCAGGGTTCTCATGTCCCATCTTCACAATATTCACCAGCCAGCTGGCAAGTATTATCACAAATGAGAGCGACACGCTCAGACCAACCACCTGTATAGCGGTGTACCTCTTGTTTCTGCTTAAGAATCTCAGATAACTTTTCATGTCCTATAATATAAAGCTGAAAAGGGGAATGGAAATCATATAACCCAATTAT
>SUYV01000029.1 GCA_015060255.1 Bacteroidales bacterium
ACACTCAGGACCTTCAGGTTGCTGACGGCGGTGCATCGGAGTTCATCCGTGCATTCTGGTCAACTCAGGAGGTTACCGCAGACGCTGCAAAGTGTGCATGGGGTGACGCATGGGTAAATGACCTTAACAACTGTACTTGGAAGGGTGACGTCCTCAACGACGCTGTTTATGCAGTGTATGTACGTACTCTTCAGGGTATCACTTATGTGAACGAGTATCTTCGTCAGACTTCAAACGACAACCTCTCTCTCAGAGGATGTTCAGATGCAGTCAAGGCTAAGGTTCAGGAGTATCGTGCAGAGGCCCGTTTCCTCCGTGCATTCTTCTACTGGGCAGCCATGGATACTTTCGGACAGGTTCCATTCTCTACTGAGAACACTCAGTTCGGTGGCGGATACAACCCTCCACAGGCACCTGCAACAGAGATCTTCGACTTTGTCGTAAGTGAGCTCAACGACCTCGCTTCTGACGACAGCGCAATGCCTGCAGCTCAGTCAAACTATCCACGTGCCGACAAGGGTTCCGTTCTCGGTCTCCTCGCTCGCGTATACCTCAACGCTGAGGTTTACACCGGTAAGGCAATGTGGGCCGAGGCTAAGGCTACTTGCGAGAAGATCTATGGTCTCGGTTACGCTCTTGCTCCAACTCACGCTGAGCTTTTCCGCGGTGACAACGGTGAGAACCCTGATGCAAAGAAGGAGATCCTCTTCGCAGCTTCTTACAATGCAGAGCACACTCAGTCATACGGTGGTACAACCTACCTCACACTCTCTACTCTCTCAGGAGATGACGGAGCTGTGAACATCACAGGTATCAACGGTGGTTGGGCAGGTAACCGTGTTCCTTATGAGTATGTTCAGAAGTTCTTTACTGACGTGAAGAATCCTGATTATGCTGCGGGTACATATGACTGGACTGACAAGCGTGCTTCTTACTTCTATATCAAGGGCCGTACAGAGTCAATGCAGGACAACCTCAATACATTCCTCAACGGATGGTCATGCATCAAGTTCAACAACGTTCCTCACGACATGGAGGCTGTTGACTATGCAGCTACTGCAGCAACAAAGAACTTCTCAGACATCGACTGGCCTCTCATCCGTCTCGGTGAGATCCACCTCATCTATGCTGAGGCTTGTATGCATGCAGGCGGAGACGCTTCTGCACAGGTTAAGGCTCTTGCTGAGCGCGCAGGTGTAGCAGCTCCAGCAACTATCGACGCTGACTTCCTCATGGCAGAGCGCGCTCGCGAGCTCATGTGGGAGGCACACCGTCGTACCGACCTCATCCGCTACGGCAAGTGGATCAGCGGATACAACTGGACATACAAGGGTGGAAACTTCGGCGGACAGGATCTTCCTGAGCACTGCAACGTATTCCCAGTTCCTTCAACTGAGCTTGCAACTAACCTTGACCTTAACCAGAACCCTGGTTATGCGAGATAGTCATAAAACAGTTTAAAGAATATGAAAATTACAAAATATTTCCTTTCAATGGCAGCTGCAGCCGCTATGGTTGCAGGCTGCTACAAGCCTGAGATGAACCAGATCGCGGCTCCGGAGGATGTCGTTGCTCCAGTTCTCGAGGCTGTAGAGGGACCTATCGAAATCACTCCATCAAACATGGTGGACGGTGTGGTTGCCTTCACCTGGTCAGCTGCTGACTATGGTGTGCCTACTCAGATCAACTACTCTCTCGAGGCAGCGACTGCTGCTGCTCCTGATGCTAAGGTGACTATCACTTCAGGTATCACAACTACTTCAGCAGAAGTTGATTATGAGACTCTCAACGCAATTCTCTTCAACGACCTCGGCCTTGCTGACGGCGTAGCAGAGGATGTAAACTTCTGCATTGGCGTGAAGGTCGGTGAGTATGCAAAGATCTACTCAAACGTTGTTACCGTATCTTGCAAGGTGACTGCAGCTGAGAAGACATATCCGACATTGACTGTTGCCGGTAGCTATGCATACAACAATTGGACTCCTGGCAAGGGACAGTTCGTATTCGATTTCGATGGTACTGATACCAAGTATAGCGGTGTGATCGACTTCGGTGAGGACGTGTCTGCTCTTCAGTTCAAGTTTGTAGGCACTGCATGGGGTCAGAACGAGTTCTCTGTTCCTTCAGGTGAGGCACAGGCTGCTGAGGCTGCTGAGCTTCCGCTTGTAGCAGGTGGCGGTGACAATATTGCAGCTTACACTACTCACAGATACTATAGCCTTACTCTTGACAAGACTACTCCTAAGGTAATCAAGAACTTCTCATTCAACTCTCTCGGTGTGATCGGTGACGCAACTTCTACAGGTTGGGATGCAGACACAGACATGCAGTTCAATGCTGACAAGCAGAGATTCTATGTCGACATCACCCTCATCGACGGTACAATCAAGTTCCGTGTAGATGACGCTTGGACTCTTGACTGGGGTGGTGCTGACGGACTCCTTGAGAAGGGTGGCGCAAACATCGCTGTAACAGCAGGTGACTACCGTATCTACGTAAACCTCAACGATCCTGCAAAGCCTACATATGAACTCAATGCCAAGATGTATGGCAAGGATGAGCCTACTTCAGGTACTACTACTCCTGAACCAGAACCAGAGCCAACTCCTACCGTACAGGGCTGGGGCCTCGTAGGCGAGTACAACAGCTGGGGTGGAACTCCTGACATAATGCTTGCTTCTGACGGTACTTATCTCGTGGCTAAGGGTGTAGAACTCTCTGGTCAGGTCAAGTTCCGCAAGGACGGCGGCTGGGATGTGAACTTCGGTGCTCCTGGCGATGTAGAGCCTGTTGAGATTGCTGTAAACACTGAGCTCGAGCTCGTCGCTGGCGGTAAGAACTTCACTATCGCAGCAGGTACATATGATGTATACCTCGACGATGCAAATGCAAAGGCCTGGTTCATCAACGACGGTTCATACCCAGGTGGTGGAGCAGCTCTCGAAATGTCTGAGTGGGGTCTTATCGGTTCACTCGCAGCTTGCAACAACTGGAGCGCAAATATTCCTCTCTATGTCAGCGGAGACTACGCTGTAGCGAAGGGAGTTGCATTTGCAGCAGGTGACCAGTTCAAGTTCAGAAAGGGCGAAACTTGGGGTACTGAGCTCACATATGAGGGCCAGATCACTATCGATGCAAAGCTTGACCTTATCGACGGAACAGGCGGAAAGCAGAACTCCTCTATCGCTGATGCAGGTACATATGATGTATATCTCGCAAACGATCTTTCTGCATTCTACGTAATGACTCCTGGCAAGACTCCTGCAGATGCTGGTGCAGCACAGAAGGTTTACACAGACCCTTCAGCTGAGGCATTTGTAGTTGGATTCTCTGGAAGCGCTATCGGTTGGGATGATCCATCATTCGACCAGGGCGACAGAGCATCTTTTGTCAGCAAGAATGTAACTGATGCAGCGACTTTCGCCGGTACTTACGAGTTCAAGCTTGAAGGTCTTGCAGTTGCAGCTAACGATGAGCTCAAGGTCCGTATCAACGGTCAGTGGATCGGTGTTGGCGGTGCAGCAGTAGAAGGTCTTACCGTTACCGGTACTGACAACTTCATCGCGGGTGAAGCAGGAACCTACAATGTGGTGATCACCTTTGCTTGGGATGGCAGCACTCACTCAGACGTGAAGGTTGTTTTCTCTAAGTAATATGCATAATAAGCCAGCGGCCCCTGACCGGACCGCTGGTTTCCAGGATATCCGGTCAAGTCGGGTCTGACCACTGTCATCGCGAGCGAAGCGTGGCAATCTATAGATTAATAGTTTAATAGTATAGAAATGAAAAGAATCATTTTCCTAATCATGACTATGGCCTTTGTAGCCATAGGCTGCAACAAGAATCTCGAGCAGTTCACCGTGACCCCTTCATCGCTGGAGTTCAGCGGCGAGGCGGGCAGTCAGACAGTGACTGTGACAGCAGGTGAGACATGGGTGCTGAAGATCAATGGCGGCGGTTCATGGCTTACCACCTCAAAGACTTATGGCAAGTCGTCAGGTCAGGTTGAGGTTTCAGTGACAGCCAACTCTCCTGCAGAGCGCACGGCTGAAATCGTGTTCAGCTGTGCTGGTCAGTCTGTCAAAGTTGCTGTAAAACAGGCTCCCGGTACTGCAGAGGAGACTGTGGAGAAGGGCGAATTCTATCCTGAACCAACATCAGGAATCGAGGTTGACCCTGTGTGCCCTAATGCAGACAAACCATGTACAATCATCTTCAAGCCGGCTTCGGACAACCCTCTCTACGGCCACGCAGGCGAGCTTTATGGCCACTTCGGTGTTGTTGTGGACGGTGAGTGGAAGTATGTGCCAAGTGATTGGGGTGTGGCTGATGAGAAGGTGCACTTCAAGAAGGTTGCAGACAACTACTGGGAATTCAAGATGGAGCCTTCTATCCGTGAATATTTCGGCAGCGGTGAGACTCCTGTGACCAAGATTGCATTGATCGTGAGGTCAGAGGACGGCAACACCAAGAGCCACGATGAAGACCAGTTCTGCTCTGTGATCGACGACAAGTATAAGGCAGAGGAGTTTACTCCGGATCCGCTCGTGACCAAGAAACTTCCTGAAGGAGTAAAGCATGGCATCAACTACAATACAGACGGCAGCGTGACCTTCGTGTTCTATGACAAGGATACTGCAGGCAAGAGCCACAAGTATTGCTATATCGTAGGAGATTGGAATGAGTGGACACGCAAGACCGAGGGCGCGATGTACTATGACGGCTCGCAGGGCTGCTGGTGGATCACTCTCGACGGATTCGATGCAGACAAGGAGTACAGGTTCCAGTATCGTCTCGGCAACACTTCAGGCACTGATACATATGTCAGCGACCCTTATACAGAGATCGTTTATGATCAGTGGAACGACCAGTACATTGCAGGTGTTCCTGCATTCCCGGAGGGTGCAAAGCAGCTTGTGTCTGCATTCCAGATCAACAAGCCGGAGTATGCATGGAAGCATAAGGACTTCAAGGTTGAGGATAAGAATGACCTCGTGATCTATGAGATGCTCTTCCGTGACTTCACAACATCTCAGGATATCGAGGGTGCCATGGCTCAGCTCGACTACATCGAGAATCTCGGCGTGAACGCGATCGAGCTCATGCCGGTGCAGGAGTTCGACGGCAACCTCAGCTGGGGATATAATCCTAATCACTGGTTTGCGCTCGACAAGTACTATGGTACACGTGAGGAATATAAGGACTTCATTGACGAGTGCCATGCACGTGGCATCGCAGTCATCATAGACGTGGTATACAACCATGCAACAGGCTCACACCCATGGGCGAAGATGTGGTGGGACGGTGCAAACAACTGCACAGCAGAGAATAACCCTTGGTTCAATGTGGTTGCAAAGCATGAGTTCAATGTATATCACGACATGAATCATGAGAATGCCATGGTCAAGGAGCATGTGAAGAGAAGCCTCGAGCATCTCCTCACCGAGTATGACGTGGACGGATTCCGTTTCGACCTTACAAAGGGATTCACTCAGAACAACACCCTCGGTGATGTTGGAGCATGGGGCCGTTATGATCAGTCTCGCGTGGACATCCTCAAAGGTTATGCAGACCACATCTGGTCCGTTAATGAGAATGCTGTCGTGATCTTCGAGCACCTTGCAGACTACAGCGAGGAGAAGGTTCTTGCCGAGCATGGCATCAAGCTCTGGAGAAACATGAACGGCACTTACCGTTCTGCAGTAAACGGCGGAAGCGGTGACTTCTCCGGTTCATATGAGAATAACCTCTACGGCGGCTGGGTAAGCTATATGGAGAGCCACGATGAGGAGCGTCTCTGCTACGGCGCAGGTGCTGATGCTTCTTCAGTGACTTGGGGTATCTGCGGTACTCTCACTAACTGGAGTTCGGATATCACAATGGCAGCTGATGGCGCATTCTTCTCAGCTAAGAATGTCACCTTCAAGGCTGACGACATGTTCAAGATCCGTAAGGTAGGTGAGTGGAATGACGCATTCAACTATGGTGCTTCAACCAAGGGCTACAAGCTTCCTCTCAATACAGAGTATAAGCTTACTCTTGGCTCAGGATCACAGGATATGGCAGTTCCTGCAGCTGGAACTTATGATGTGTACTTCAGCCTTGCAGCTGAGAAGGTATGGCTCATGGAGGCCGGCAAGCGTCCTGCAGACCCTTCAGTGACTCCGGGAGGTGGTGCAGCTGAAGATCCTCTCACAGTGGCTATGCGCCGTGCGGGTGCTTCTGCAGCATTCTTCCTCACAGTTCCTGGTCCGAAGATGATCTGGCAGTTCGGTGAGATCGGATATGACTACTCTATCGACTACAACGACCGTACAGGCGAGAAGCCGGTTGTTACAGATCAGTATATGGCCGTACCGGCCCGCAAGGCTCTCTATGATACATATGCTGCTCTCCTGAAGTTCCGTCGTGAGAATCCTCGCTTCTTCGACAGCGATGCTTCGTTCACATGGACTCCTTCTGGCAACCTGAAGAAGATCACATGTACAGTGGACGGCAAGAGCTTCCACGTGGTAGGAAACTTCGCAAAGAATCAGACCAGCTACACTGTCCCTTCCGGCACATGGACCGACTACATCAACGGTGGTACAGTATCAGGCAGCATTACCCTCAAAGAGGGCGAATTCCGCCTCCTTACAAAGTAAAGCGTGATCCATAGCTGACTGATAGTCAGTGCGTTATCAATAGTTCCTGCTCCCCGGAGGGAGCGGGAATTTTTTGTATTGCATTGATGTTCAGGGAGATGCCGGTCACGGCCGTCGGGCAGGATGGACAACGATATTCGTTACTGCCTGATGTGGGTTTGGTCTGAGGATTGTTTAGGTAAGTTCGCTTGTAATTTTGAATTATTATAAACGAACTTATATGGACAGGGTTAGAAATATGGTAGTGTCGCTGGTCTTTCTTCTGGCTGGCGGCGCTTTGTCGTTCGCGCAGGGCGGGTACCAGGCGGGCGGCACGGTGGTGGACAGCTTCGGGCCGGTCATCGGCGCAGCTGTAGTGGAGCAGGGGACTTCAAATGGTACTTCTACGGGGCTGGACGGCAGTTTTTCGCTCACGGTGTCGAGTCCGGATGCTCCAGTGGAGATCAGTTGTGTCGGATACATCACACAGACTTTCCAGGCGTCGCAGATCCCTGCAACAGTGACGCTGAAGGAGGATTCGGAATATCTTGACGAGGTGGTCGTGGTCGGATATGGAACAGTCAAGAAGGACGACCTCACAGGATCCGTTTCAGCGATAAAGGCTGAAGACCTCAATAGGGGAGCTGTCGTGAACACGCAGGATATGCTCAAGGGAAAGGTGCCTGGCCTGCTGGTCACTCCGGGCGATGGCGGCCCGGGCTCCGGCTCGCGCATCCGCATCCGCGGCGCGGCGTCGCTGAACGCCTCCAACGATCCGCTGATCGTGATCGACGGCGTTCCGATAGCGCAGGGAGCGGGCGGGGCGATGTCCAACCCGCTTGACCTGCTGAATCCGAATGACATAGAGTCGTTCTCCGTGCTGAAGGACGCCTCTGCTGCGGCGATATATGGATCCAGGGCGTCAAACGGTGTGATCCTGATTACCACCAAGAAGGGAAGGGGGTCGGCTCCGAAGGTGTCGTACAACGGCTCATTCAGCGTGCAGACAATATCCGGGAAGGTGCCGGTCATGTCGGCGTCAGAGCTGAAGGAGTTCTATTCTAAAGTATATCCTGAAGGCACTGCGACAGGGGACCGGATCAAGGAACTGACCGGAACTTCGTCGACCGACTGGCAGGACCTTGTGTTCAGGACTGCCTTTGCCACTGACCACAATGTGAGCGTCTATGGAAATGTGAAGGACAGGATGCCGTATCGTGCTTCGGCTGCATATCTCGGCCAGCAGGGCACTCTGCGCGGTTCGCGATATGACAGAGGGACCGCGGACCTGACTCTTTCTCCGAACTTCCTGGACAAGCATCTTTCTTTTGACCTTAATGCCAAAGGAGTATATTCATACCAGGATTATGCTGACGGCGGAACCGTCGGCAAGGCCGCATTCTTCAATCCGACTCAGGACCCATACTGGAGGAACCCCGACGGGTCTATAGACTACACTACTACAAACGGTTATTGGAACTATGGAAACGGCCGCGGCAAACTCTTCTCGCCGAATGTCCTGGTCGGCCCGAGCCCGCTCTCTCAGCTGTATGACAGCCTGAGCGACGCCCGCTCGGCCAGATTCATAGGCCGTGCGGCGGTGGACTACAAGGTCCATGGCTTCGAGGCTCTGCGCTTCAATGTGAGCGCCGGTCTTGACATAACCGCGACGAATTCCTTCAACGGAGTAGTGCCGGGATCGTTCCAGGCATATACTGATACGGTAAATCTCGGTGTCGGAAGATATACCAAAGGCTATAACCTCAGCCGCAGCCAGCTCTTCGAGGCATATGCCAATTACAATGACTCATGGGGCATTCACAGCCTCGACATGCTTGCCGGCTATTCTTGGCAGAACAACTACTGGGCAAGCCGCAGCATAACATATCTCAATGAAACAGACAAGGTGGACCTGAATCCGGGCGAAACCGTGGATTCTCGCTACCTGTGGTATAAGAATGAGAACTTTCTGGTGTCGTTCTACGGGCGCGTCAACTATTCGATTGATTCCCGCTATGTTTTCACTGTCACCGTCCGCGGCGACGGCTCCAGCAAGTTCGCAAAGGCGTACAGATGGGGCTTCTTCCCATCTGGAGCCTTTGCTTGGAACATAGCGCAGGAGCCGTTCCTGAAGGGAGTGAAGGAGGTCTCTACACTGAAACTCAGACTCTCTGTCGGCCAGACTGGCCAGCAGGACGGCATCGGCGACTATGTGCATATGGCCCGCTACACGATGTCCAACAATCCGTCGTATACATATAACATGGGCAACGGAAACTTCATGAACATGCTGACTCCACAGGCCTATGACCCGACGATCAGATGGGAGACCACCACGACATACAACGTGGGCCTTGATTATGGATTCTTCAATGACAGGCTTAGCGGAAGCATAGATGCCTACATGCGTGACACCAAGGACCTGCTCAACTCGGTCCAGGTGCCTATGGGCTCGAATTTCGGCAACAGACTGATGACCAACATCGGCTCCATCCGCAACAAGGGACTCGAGTTCTCCATCACCGGAATACCTGTCCAGACCGGCTTCTGGAGCGTGCAGGTTGGCGTTAACGGAACATTCCAGGACACGGAGTTCACCAGACTTAATGTCACGGAAGATGACAACTATTATATAGAGACCGGAAACATCTCAAAGGGCACCGGAGGCTACCTGTGCCGCCAGATGGTGGGCTATGCCCCATATACATACTATACATATAAGCAGAAGTATGATGCGGCAGGGAAGCCTATACAGAACGAATTCGTGGACCTTGACGGAGACGGACAGATCACAGAAGGCGACCGGTATATGACAGGAAAGAGCGCCTCTCCGAAGTTCTTCTACGGCATGAATCTCAAGGTGACATTCAAGGACTGGGACTTCGGCCTGAACGGCCACGGGGCCGCAGGAACATGGGTCTTCAACGACTTCGCCTCAGCCAACTCGACAGCCAGTCTGGACCTCAATTCCGGAGCGCTTCCTAACCAGGCAAAGCTGGTTAAGAAGACCGGATTCACGGCCCCGAACAGCGGCCGCCAGTGGTACTCTGACTACTTCCTGGAGAATGCATCGTTCTTCCGTCTGGACGACATAAGCCTCGGCTATACATTCCGCGGCATAGGCCGCTGGGAGTCGGATGTCCGCCTCGCCCTCGGCATGCAGAACGTCTTCATCCTTACGGGATACAGCGGAATGGACCCGGAAGTCATCTCCGAGACCGGCATAGACAACACGATCTGGCCCCGTCCACGAACATACTCACTTCGCTTGAATGTTAATTTTTAACGATATGAAAAAGATAATATACATACTCACGGCCCTCGCCCTCACCGCCTGCGTCAACGACCTCGACACTCTTCCTCTCAACAAGACGGAACCCGTCGCCGAGTATGTCTACGGCACCTCTGACGAGGCCTACCTGGCCGGTCTCACCAAACTGTATTTCCAGTTTGCTTCCAACGACCTGACGGACCTACAGCCTATGGACGGCGGAGCCTCTGAGCTTATCCGCGCCTTCTGGTCGGTGCAGGAAACCACCACCGACGAGGCCAAATGCTCATGGGAGAACGACGCATGGGTCCGTGCACTGAATACAAATACATGGACTGATGTCCAGAACGACGCGGTCTATGCGGTATATGTACGTACCCTTCAAGGCATTGCATTCGTTAATGAATACCTCCGTCAGACCGCCCCGGAGCGCCTTCGGGACAGGGGAGTATCGTCTGAACTCGCCGCGAAGATAGATGTCTACAGGGCAGAAGCCCGATTCATCAGGGCGTACCTCTACTGGATGGCTCTCGACTGCTTCGGCAATGTGCCTTTCACTACTGAAAATTCACCTTTCGGGGGAACATATTTCCCTCAGCAGGCAGACCGAGTGAAGGTCTATGAATACTGCGTCAGCGAACTTCAGGACCTGATTTCGCCTGCATCAGCTCTCATGCCTCCGCGTGCTCTCTATCCGCGTGCCGACAAGGGCTCGGCGGCTGGCCTCCTCGCCCGCCTGTACCTCAATTCCGAGGTCTACACAGGCACTCCGAGATGGTCCGAAGCCAAGGCTCTCTGCGAGGACATCTTCGCTATGGGATACTCCCTCTGTCCGTCCTATGCGGACTTGTTCCGCGGTGACAACGGAAGCAATCCGGACGCCCTCGGCGAGTTTCTCTGGGTCATAGACTATGATGCCGGAAACACAGAATCATATGGTGGCACATCGTATATCCTCAGTGCCTCGCTCGCTTCGACCGACATCACCGACGAGTCCCGTCCTAACGGCCAGCGCAACGGCTGGGCCGGTCTTCGTGTCCCATACGAATTCGTCTCACAGTATTACGGCGTGTCCGGACAGAACTATGAGACAGGCGAATATGAGGCGGCCGACCGCAGGGGAGAAATCTTCTACATAAAGGGCAGGAAAGAGTCGATGGACGGTGCTCTGTATGACTTTATGAGCGGATGGTCGTGCCTGAAATTCAATAACATACCGCATGACCAGACCAACCAGTCATACCTTCCGGTATCGATCCTCAAAAGCTTCTCCGATGTGGACTTTCCGATGATCAGACTAGCTGAGATTTATCTGATCTACGCCGAGGCCTGCATGAACCTCGGACAGCCGGGTCCGGCACTTCCATATCTGCAGCAGCTCTCTGCCCGCGCCGGCGTCTCAGCGCCGACGGAAATCACTACGGATTTCCTCGCCGCCGAGCGCGCCCGCGAGCTCCTCTGGGAGGCCCACCGCCGCACCGACCTCATCCGCTACGGCCTCTATGACACGCCGGCCTACCTCTGGCCGTACAAAGGCGGAGACACCTTCGCCGGCCAGCCGTTCCCGGCCTACAAGCGCCTCTTCCCGATCCCGCCGACCGAGCTCGCCACCAACCGCCAGCTTGTCCAGAACCCGGGCTACTGATTGCCTGGAGCGTAATGCTCTGATGGTCAGTGGTTTGCTTAAAGTCCGTGCTCCCCATGGGGAGCACGGACTTTCGGGATATCGCTGATATTCAGATAGTTGTGTGCCAGCCTGCGGGATGCGCTTTCATCTGTGAAATCCGACCATTCGTCATAATCTTTCGACAATTCGGCTTATATATTAAAATATATAAGAAATTATGTGTATATTCGTAAGATGTGTTAAATAACACATGAGGATTTGCTAACAAATGAATAGAAATTTTATGATATCAATGAAGAATTTTCTGATGGGAACTATGGCGGCGGCTATGATGGCTGCATGTACTTCCGGCGGCTCGCTGGCAGTGCCTAAGGATACGCTCGAGGAGTGTGTATATCTTGGCGACAAGACAGAATTTTCAGTATGGGCACCGGATGCAGAGGATGCTCAGCTGAGACTTTATCATTCGGCTTCCGATGAGGATGCGTTCAAGACAATGCCGATGAGGCTCGGCAAGGACGGCCTCTGGAAGGTGACCGTCAAGGAGGATGTGAAGGGCGCGCTCTACACGTTCCAGGTGAAGAAGGACGGCAAGTGGCTTGAGGAGACTGCCGGCATCGCTGCAAAGGCAGTCGGAGTGAACGGCATGCGCGGTGCTGTAGTAGACTGGGACGAGACTGATCCTGAAGGATGGGCAGAGGACAAGAGCCCTGAGATACGCCCTTCGGACATCATCGTATATGAACTCCAGCACAGGGACTTCTCCATCCACCAGACTTCCGGCGTAAGCAACAAGGGCAAGTATCTCGCCCTTACCGAGGAGGGAACAAAGAACCCTGACGGCCTTGCAACAGGCATCGACCACCTCAAGGAGATCGGAGTTACATATGTCCAGCTCCTCCCTTCGACTGACTTCGCGACAATCGACGAGACCCGTCTCGAGGACAATCAGTACAATTGGGGATATGAGCCTCTCAACTACAACGCTGTGGAGGGCTCTTTCTCGACAGATCCATACAACCCTGTAACCCGCATCAAGGAGTTCAAGCAGATGGTCCAGGCTCTTCACAAGGCAGGCTTCCGCGTGATTCTTGACGTGGTATACAACCATACTACAAACGCAGCGAACACTGGATTCGAGCGCACGATGCCGGGCTATTTCTACAGAATGCGTGAGGACGGAACATTCTTTGACGGCTCAGGATGCGGTAACGAGACTGCGTCGGAGCAGGCGATGTTCCGCAAGTATATGATCGAGTCTCTCGAATGGTGGATGAAGGAGTATCATATCGACGGATTCCGCTTCGACCTCATGGCCATCCATGACATCGATACCATGAACGAGATCAGCGAGCGTCTTCACAAGATCGACCCTGCAGTTGTAATCTATGGCGAGGGATGGGCAGCGTCAGCTCCTGCATATCCTGCAGAAAAGATCGCACTCAAGGCCAACACATACATGATGGACAAGGTGGGAGCGTTCAGCGACAATATCCGTGACGCGGTGCGCGGCCCGCTCGGCTGCGAGAACGCCGGCTTCATGGACGGCGTTGCAGGCAACAAGGCCAACGTCGAGTTCGGTATCGTCGGCGGTATCGAGCATCCGCAGGTGACTGTGGAGGCATGGACCAGCAATCCTCTCCAGCATGTCAGCTATGCTAGCTGTCACGACGACCACTGCCTCCGCGACCGTCTCGAGGTTGCCACCAAGGCGTCCGAGAAGGAGCGCCTGGCCATGGTCAAGCTCGCCCAGACAGCTGTGTATACATCACAGGGAATTCCGTTCATCTTCAATGGTGAGGAGCTTTACCGCCACAAGCAGGGCGTGAAGAACAGCTACAACAAGCCAGACTCCATCAACGCCATCGACTGGACATACAAGACTCAGTACAAGGACCTTGTGGACTACTATGCAGCCCTTGCTGCCATCCGCCACGCGCACCCTGGCTTCTGCCTCGGAGATGCAGCCCTCGTGCGTGAGAAACTCCAGTTCATCGAGGTTGACGACCCATGTGTGGTTGCATTCCGCATCAGCGGTCTCGAGGGCATCGACTCTGCCAAGTCTCTCATAGTCGTTCTCAACGGCTCGAAGAAGAACGTGAAGGTGGAGATTCCTAAGGGCAACTACGTTGTGCTTGCACAGCTTGGAAAGGCTGATGCAGACGGCATCGGAGCATACTCAGGCTCGCACTGCGCAGCCGGAGCAACCTCCGCGACAATCCTTGCAGAATACTAAAAACACAAAATATGAAGAAGACATTATTTGCAATCTGCGCTGCTCTCATCGTCCTGTCATGCGCACAGGCTCCGAAGCAGCAGCCTCTTGAAAATTCAGTGGTCTACGAGATGAACGTACGCCAGTACACTCCTGAGGGAACATTCGCTGCGGCTCAGCAGGAGCTGCCTCGCCTCAAGGAGCTCGGCATCGACATCCTCTGGCTCATGCCTATTCATCCTATCGGAGTGAAGGAGCGCAAGGGAACCCTTGGTTCATACTATGCAATCGCTGACTATAAGGCAATCAACCCTGAGTTCGGTACCATGGAGGACTTCGAGCATTTCCTTGCAGCCGCACACAAGCTCGGCTTCCGCGTGGTTCTCGACTGCGTCGCAAACCACACTTCGCCTGACGCAAAGTGGATCAACGAGTGCCCTGCAGACTGGTACATGCGTGACTCTCTCGGCAACACAGTGGTGAACTACGACTGGTATGACATCGCAGAGCTCAACTACGGCAAGAGAGAAGTATGGGACGCAATGGCGGACCAGATGCGATTCTGGATGGAGAAGGGTGTAGACGGATTCCGCTGCGATATGGCATGTGAGGTTCCGCTCGAGTTCTGGCAGGAGACCATCGCGGCTCTCCGCGAGGACTATCCTGGAATGTATATGCTCGCAGAGGGCGAGGAGCCGAAGCTCCACTCGCTTTCCGGCTTCAACTCATCATACGCATGGGAGCTCCACCATATGCTCAATGCCATAGCACGCGGTGAGAAGAACATCCCTGAGCTTCTCGAGTACATCCAGAAGGATGCGGAAAGACATCCTGCAGATGCCTTCCGCCTCATGTTCACTTCAAACCACGATGAGAACTCATGGGCAGGTACCGAGTTCGAGAGAATGGGTGATGCGGCAAAGCTCATGGCTGTGCTCACATTCACTCTTCCAAGCGGTCAGCCTCTTATCTACACAGGCCAGGAGATGGGCTGGAACAAGAGATTCGAGTTCTTCGAGAAGGATCATATCCCTGCATGGGAGAAGAACGAGTACTTCGACTTCTACAAGTGGCTCATCGACATCCGTCACAACAATCCTGCACTCGCTGCAGGCGGCAAGGGCGGCAAGTTCGAGGTTGTTTCAGCAGAGGACAGCGTGCTCGTATTCACCCGCACACTCCCTGACAACAAGGTTACGGTAAAGGCAGAGCTCAAGGCTCCATGGTCATATGAAATCATAGCAGAATAACTATTGTTGCTGTTTTTCAAAAAAATGTTATGAGGTATCGGGTTAGGTGTCTGTTGTGTTCGTTATTTCTATTGTGTTCATTTCAGTGTGAGCAAGAAGTGGACAGATTCGAGGTTACAAACATGACAAGTCAGACTGTCGTGATACATGCCGTCGAATCTGAAGGCGCAGGTACAATAGTGAATGCAAAACTAGGTTCTGGTGAATCTGTAAAGATATACAGCCATCAAGGGGCTCCTGCCAGAATATATATAATGTATCTGGATGTTTCATTATATATGGATGATGGAACTTTGCTTCGTTACTGGACAAGAAACGATGTTCATTATGACGAGGATGAGGCTATTGTAAATTGCTTTGCTCCATATTTCAAATGGTGTGGTGTAAGACAATTTTATGATGAACGTGAGTGGCGGATATCTAAATCAGGAAAGAATAATATACATACCTTCAGCATTCTCCCGGAAGATTTGGTCCCATTGTCAGAAATATTGGAAAGAACTAGATAACTATACTATATGAATGTGCGTAAAAGTTTTATTGGTCTATACTTTTTGATGATAGTTCTGTCATCCTGCATGTCGGAGTTCAATGAGGACTCTAATTACAATGATTTTATGACTATGGATAATGAAGAAACATTGGCTACCCGTTCTGTGAGTAACTCGATTCCAATATATACAAGGCTTAATAATCCGTATACATTGGAAGTTATGCAAAAAATCTATAATGATTATAGCATTGAACCTGTTACTTTGGAGCCTACCGATTTGTATGTTTGCTTCATGCCTCAGGATACTTCCCAGTTCCGTGTGCTTATGGATAATGATGAGTTAGATTTGTATGATTATCCCTTGGATGTCGTTCTTGACGAGGGACAGGAGTATGTGAATCCGGAACTGGGTGAAGATGATCTGCCATGGTTATACGGTACTGTAAAACCAGATTATGTGTTCCCGGCTGACATACCATATGAGATTATAGAAACATGCTATATTCCTGATGACGGTGAAAGTATTGCTCAGGCCAGATCAACAGCTATTGATGTCGAAACCATTGCTCTCGGACGCTCTGGATTTGATGTTGATACATTGAATGTCTTGACTAAGGCACCAGCCAAATTCCCTTCTGGCACAATTAAAGTTCAACGAGGCGATACCCTTATTCCTGTTAAAGGAGTTAAGATAAGATGTCATAATGTGGTAAAATGTGATAGTGACTATACGGATGAGAATGGAAATTATTCTATTGGTAAACGATATCAAAGTGCTGTTCATTATGCTATAGTCTTTAAGAACGAGAAGGGTTTTGATTTGTGGGGAAACCTGAATCCGATAGGAAGAGCCAATCATAATTTGGGTTGGCATTCCAATGACGGATACTCTTATGAAATCATGGACTCAGATTATGCGTGGGAATGGGCTACTGTTAATGAATCTGCAAATGATTATTATGTGATGTGTGAGAATAATAGTATATTGACACCGCCAGCCAACTTGAAAATTTGGGTTATCAGGGCTTCTGGACTGTCTTCTTGCCCAATGTTAAGGAGAATTAATCAAGTTTTAGGCTATAACGGTCATCATGATGTTCTGAATTCATTTATCAATATAATATATGGCAAACTGGTGACTACCTTAAATCAATTGCTTCGCTTAGGCTTGCCTGATTTAACAATAGGGACAAAAGGTAAGACTTTTGAGGATATTTATGAAACAGTCAGCCATGAATTGTCTCATGCCAGCCACTTTTCAAAGGTCGGCGATTCTTTTTGGGCAAAATATATCAGTTATATTATGACTTATATGGGATATGGCGATGGAACAGGGAGAAATGCCGAGCTTTGCGGGATAGGAGAAATGTGGGGATATGCTATGGGATGCGTGAGTGAAAATGAACTTTTAAATAAGCAGATACTTGTAAATGAGTTTCCATACCCACCGATTGATGGATGGATAAGACCGCATGTTTTCTGGGATTTATATGCATCAAATACACTGACTAAAAAACAGATATTTGATTGCCTCACTCCTTCAAATGAAACATATGAAGAACTTATCAACGAAATGGTAACCAGGTATCCGAGCAAGGCCGATTCTATAAGATTGGTATTTGCGCGGAATGGTATCGTAACAGAAGATGTTGATGTTTGCGGGTGTCCGCCAATGCAGACAATAGAATATAAAAAGCCATTTGAAATAGCCTGGGCATATTCTACTGATAAAACATTATGTGATATTGAGTTCAGTTTTGTAAAAGAAAAATATTTTGATGGGAGTCTCCCTGCTAACATTTATGTTGATAAAGATTCATTTAACAAGTGTAGCGCATATGTTACTTTGAAGAAACCAGGATACTATATAATAGAGGCCAAAGTTAAGGGAACTAATATCAAGAAATATTTTCATGTTGCTAAACATTATAAGCCTTCTTTTGAACTTCCGGGATCCGAGATGGGTGAAGGTTGGAAGCCATTGACAAAATTAGGAAAGAGAGTGGGAGACCCGTATAGAATTACTGTTACACTTGATACTACTGACACAATACAAGAACGTCTTGTAGCATTGACAATGGTTAATTATAGGCAGATGATGGCGAATTTTGATTTTAGAAGAATTGATGTTAGTTTAGTCTATGCGGGGCAAGATACATTAAAAATCAATGCCGGTAGCCCTTCGAATATTGAACTGCCGGAACTATATAATTATATACATGAAGAAACCGTTTATGATCCGGTCGATTCTGAAGTAGAGGATTACCCTCGATATGTAACTTATACAACCAAATCATACGGGTATTACACAATGAAATACCCTGATGATGTTTGTAGTTGGCATTAATGTTAATAACTTTCTCATGTTGTGTTCTTTTCAATATGACGAGTAGGTGCCGAATACTTATAATCGAAAATAACAACGAAATATGAAAAAAATTCTTACAGCAATCGCAATCATTGCCCTCGCAGCATGCTCGGGCAAGCCATCATTCGACCCTGCATCGGTTGCTGACGCAACCAAGGAGCAGGTGGCCCGCGTGGAGCCTCTCTCATGGTGGGTCGGCATGAAGACCGATCTCCAGCTCATGGTAAACGGAGCAGGCATCTCTGAGTATGACGTCACAATCGAAGGCGGCAAGGGAGTGTCTGTCGAGAAGATCAACAAGGCGGAAAGCCCTAACTACCTCTTTGTAGACGTGAATGTCGCTGCAAACGCGCAGCCAGGCACATACTACATCGTGTTCTCAAAGGACGGCGAGTCATTCAAGTATCCATACGAGATCGCGGCTCGCGCAGAGGGCTCTGCCGAGCGCGAGAGCTTCACCACAGCCGACATGGTATATCTCATCATGCCGGACCGCTTCGCGAACGGTGATGCTTCAAACGACTCTACAGACGATACTACAGAAGATGCGAACCGTGCGAACGGTCACGGTCGCCACGGTGGTGACATCCAGGGTGTCATTGACCACCTCGACTACATCAGCGAGCTGGGTGCGACATACATCTGGACAACTCCTTTCCTCGAGGACAATGATCCAAGGGGCTCATATCACGGATATGCCGCTTCTGACTATTATCACATCGACTCACGTTTCGGCTCCAACGAGCTTTACAAGGAACTCGTGGAGAAGGCAAGAGAGAAGGGGCTGGGCATCATCATGGACATCGTCCCTAACCACTGTAGCTATGTGCACTGGTGGATGGAGGACCTTCCGTTCCAGGACTGGATCCACCAGTTCGATACTTATACCGGAACTAACGTTGCCTTCTCTACCAACATGGACCCTAACGCTTCTTCTAAGGACCTCTACATCCAGGAGAGCGGCTGGTTCGTGCCTACAATGGTCGACATGAACCTCGATAATCCATACGTACTTCAGTATTTCATCCAGTGGGGAGTGTGGTGGATTGAGTATTCAGGTCTCAACGGCTTCCGCGTGGATACATATCCATACAACGAGAAGGGCCCTGCTTCAGAGTGGTGCAAGGCCATCATGAACGAGTATCCGAACTTCAACATCGTAGGCGAGTGCTGGACTTCATCCATCCCTCAGCTTGCATACTGGCAGGGCGGAAACGCCAACAAGGACGGCTTCGATTCGCACCTTCCTTCAATCATGGACTTCCCGCTTCACGATGCAATGCGTGCAGCCCTCGCAGAGGATGAAGGCGGATGGGGAATGGGCATGACCAAGGTCTATGATATCCTTTCTCATGACTTCGTATATCACGACCTCTCGAAGATGCTCATATTCCCTGGCAACCACGATACAGCCCGCATCGGCGACATGGTCCGCAAGGACCCTCGCGCCCTCAAGCTTGCGATGACCATGATGGCGACAATGCGAGGCATCCCACAGATCTTCGCAGGTGACGAGCTCATGTTCGTCTCTTCAAAGCCGGACAATATCGGTGACCATCCTGGTCTCCGCGTTGACTTCCCAGGCGGATGGGAGGGCGACGAGATCGACCTCTTCACTGCAGAAGGACGTGAGGCACAGACACATAACACAGACGGTCTCAAGGTTGAGAAGGGCCAGGCAGCTGACCTCTTCAACTATGTGAGCCGTCTCTTCCAGTGGAGAAAGACAGCAGATGTCATCCACAATGGAAAGACAGTGCACTTCATGACCCGCGACAACACATATGCATACTTCCGTTACAACGACGATGCAGCAGTGTTCGTCTTCATCAACAACACTCTTGAGGACAAGTACGTTCCTTGGTCATATTACTCGGAGATCACAGAAGGCCTCCACAACGGAGTCGACGTACTCACAGGTGAGCCTGTCGAAGTCTCGGACGCAACAGTAGTAGCACCAAAGACCGCCCTTGTAGTAGAATTTAAACGCTGACTGTCATTTCGACCGAACGATAAACACAGTCTGTCATTTCGACCGAACGAAGTGAGTGGAGAAATCTCTTAAACTGAAAATAATATAAATAGATATGAAGAAAATCATTTCCGCGATAGCAATCGCCCTCATCGCAGCGGCCTGCGCCCCAAAGGAAGGCCCTGTCACCGACGTACAGACCCTTCAGTCGCCGGACGGCGTCCTTGAGATGACCTTCCAGCTCACAGCTGACGGCACACCTCAGTACGCCCTCAACTACGACGGCCAGAAGGTCATCCTCCCTTCAGACCTCGGATTCGAGCTCCGCGGTGTCCTCAAGGCACAGCAGCTTGTCTACAATGCAGACGGCACCATCTCTAAGGAAGACCGTCAGCCTGCACAGCAGTTCTATGAAGGATTCGCTGTGGAGAGCGTCGAGACCGCAACTTTCGACGAGACATGGGAGCCGGTATGGGGCGAGGAAGCTCAGATCCGCAACAACTACAACGAGCTCCTCGTAAACCTCGTGCAGACGTCTACAGAGAGAAAGATGGCCATCCGCTTCCGTCTCTACAACGACGGTCTCGGATTCCGCTACGAGTTCCCTTACCAGAAGAATCTCAGCTACTTCGTGATCAAGGAGGAGATGACTCAGTTCGCCCTTGCAGGTGACCATACTGCGTGGTGGATTCCTGGCGACTATGACACTCAGGAGTACAACTTCACCGAGTCTCGTCTGAGCGAGATCGCAGGCAAGATGCAGCAGGCGATCAATCCTAACGACTCGCAGACTCCATACTCTGTGAACGGCGTGCAGACCTCGCTCCAGATGCGCACTGACAGCGGCCTTTACATCAACATCCACGAGGCTGCCCTTCTGGACTACCCATGCATGCACCTCGAGCTTGATCCTAAGACATTCACATTCGTCTCACACCTCACCCCTGACGCACAGGGATGGAGGGGCCGCATGCAGACCCCTTGCAACACACCTTGGCGTACAGTGCAGGTGGCTCCGAGCGCTACGGCTCAGCTTGCTTCGCGCCTGATCCTCAACCTCAACGAGCCATGCGCCCTCGAGTCTACAGACTGGATCAAACCGGTAAAGTACATCGGCATCTGGTGGGAGATGATTTCCGGAAAGGGTTCATGGTCATACACCAACGACTTTGCTTCAGTGCAGCTCGGCGTGACCGACTATGCAAACGCAACCCCTAACGGAACACACTCTGCAAACAACGAGAAGGTGCGCCGCTACATCGACTTCGCAGCCGAGCACGGCTTCGACCAGGTACTCGTAGAGGGCTGGAACGAAGGCTGGGAAGACTGGGCTAACTGCAACAAGGACTATGTCTTCGACTTCGTCACTCCTTATCCTGACTTCGACATCAAGGCGCTCAACAAGTATGCTCACTCAAAGGGTGTACGCCTGATGATGCACCACGAGACCTCTTCGTCAGTACGCAACTACGAGCGTCACCTCGACCAGGCTCTCGAACTCATGGACAAGTATGGATACAACAGCATCAAGAGCGGTTATGTAGGTGACATCCTCCCTATTGGAGAGCACCACTACAGTCAGTCTCTCATCAACCACTACATGTACGTTGTCAAGAAGGCTGCAGAGCATGAGGTGATGCTCAACGGCCACGAGATGGTACGTCCTACCGGTCTCTGCCGTACATATCCTAACCTCATCGGCGCCGAGGCTGCCCGCGGTACAGAGTACCAGGCATTCGGCGGCACAATGCCTCACCACGTGACCATCCTTCCGTTCACACGCCTCAACGGCGGTCCTATGGACTATACTCCTGGTATCTTCTTCATGGACCTCGCATCGGTGACCGACGGAAAGAACAACTCATGGGTGAACGCCACAATCGCCAACCAGCTCGCTCTCTATGTGACCCTTTACTCGCCGCTCCAGATGGCTGCAGACCTTCCTGAGCACTATGCTCAGCACATGGAGGCCTTCCAGTTCATCAAGGACGTGGACATCGACTGGATCCAGTCAAAGTATCTCCTTGCCGAGCCGGGTGAGTATGTCGTGATCGCTCGTCAGGGCAAGAAGAACGGCCAGTGGTTCTGCGGCGGTGTGACCGACGACCAGAAGCGCACACTTGACGTTCCTATGAACTTCCTCGAGCCAGGAAAGACATATGAGGCTACAATCTATGCAGATGCAGAGGATGCAGACTACAAGGAGAATCCTCAGGCATACAAGATCTGGAAGCAGAACGTCACTTCAGAGGACATCCTCTCGATGACAATGGCCCGCGGAGGCGGCTTCGCAATCAGCTTTAAGGAACTCTAGAAATCGGAAAACCAAACAACAAACAAAATATCAAAACAATGAACAAAGCATCAATGAATGCTGCCTGCGCAACCCTCGTCGCCGACAGCTACGAATCTCCAAAGGCAGAAGTAGTAGAGATACATTCAGAGGGTGTGCTCTGTCAGAGCGGACAGTTTGAAGAGTGGGAAGAAGAGACTCTTCCTTGGTAACAGTTTAACGATTAAAGACAAAGAAAAATGAAAAAGAATTTGTTTATGATCGCAGCTGTTGCCATTGCAGCGGTTGCATGTAACAAGGAACTCCCGCAGGAGCAGATTCCTGTTGGGGATGCTAAAGTTTATTCAGCGACAGCTGATGGTAATGAAACCAAGGCTGTTCTTGATGGAAAGGCTACAAATTGGGAGGATGGTGATGCTATCCTTATTTATGATGGCACATCAGCTGCTAAATATGTTACCTCTCTTGAGACTCCAGCTCCTAACGCAGACTTTGTCATAGCTGATGGCGAAACTGCTCTTGCAGGTGAAAAGGTCATTGCAGTATACCCTGAGTGGGCTGACGGATATAAATCATCTGTAGCTGATGTTGAGGGTAAGACTCTCAGCAAGGCTTATCTCGCTTCTAATCAGAATGCAAAGGCCGGATCATATGATCCTAATACAGCCATTGCAATGGCATATTCAGAGGATGCTAACCTTGAGTTTAAGAACGCAACTGCTCTTCTCAAGTTTACTGTAGCGAATGAAAACGTAAAGACAGTCACTGTTTATTCTATCGGTGGCGAGAAGATAACAGGTGAGTGGGCCCTTGAATATAACGATGGTGCTCCAAAGGCTACTCCGGCAGAAGGAGATGCATCTGCAGGCTGGGTTGAACTCAGTGCCGGTGAAGGAACCTTCGAGGTTGGAGCCGAGTATTTCATTTCTGTATATCCTCAGACACTTGCAAGCGGTTTCGGACTGGAGTTCGGTTTTGAAGGAGTTTCTGCAAAGCAGCTTGTAAAGAAGTATGAGTCTTCAGTAGATTTCAAGCGTAACGTGATCCTCAATCTTGGAAACCTTGAATTTACAGGAACAATCGAGCCTGAGGAGCCGGAAGAGGTTGTTGTAGATTACTGGGCCGTAGTAGGCTCAATGCTTGATAATTGGGCTTCCGAAAAGAAAATGACTCTTGATGGTGACTGGTATGTTGTTGAAGGCATAGAATTGACCACTACAGATCAGTTCAAGTTCCGTGCTAACGGTGACGCTAACTGGACAATCAACAGAGGTGCGGAAGGAGCAGCAGACGGGGTTGTAATTGCAGACAATGTAGAAACAACTGTTATTCAGGGCGGTAAGAATTTCGCTGTTGCAACAGACGGTGTGTATAGTCTGTATATTAATAAGTATGCCAACAAGGTTAAAGTTGTCAGAACTGGTGATATCGTAGTAGTTGAGCCAGGTACAACTACTCCTGGTGAGGCTTCGGAGTGGGCACTTCTAGGCGCGTTCAGTGGTTGGATAGATCAGACCTTTGTAACTACTTCTGTATCGAATGTAGTAGTTCTTGAGAATGTCAAAATGAAGGCAGCAGAGGGCTTCTTAGTAAGAAAGCCGACTACTGAATGGGCCGATAAATATGGTGCTGGTAATGTAAATTACATTCAGGCCAACAGTTATATTACAACGGCCAAAGATGGTGGAGATATGTGTCTTGAGGCTGATGGAACATATGATATTTACTTCAATACTACTACAAAGGCCATTTATGTCATGACAGCCGGAACTGATTATACTACAGCAGTTGAACAGACAGTGAGTGGTAAAGAACCAGAGGTTGAGGAACCAGAGGTTACAGCGAATATGCTTTATCTGAAGCCTAATTCAAACTGGAAGGTGGATAATGCACGTTTCGCTGCATACTTTTTCGGCAATGGTGACAAGTGGGTAAGTATGACGGATTCTGATAGTGATGGTATCTATGAGGTAAATATTCCTGAAGGATATGATTATGGATCAGGAAATGTAATTTTCTGTCGAATGAATCCTAACACTACAGCTAACAACTGGAATAATAAGTGGAATCAGACAGCTGACCTTGCAATTCCAAAAGACGGTACAAATCTCTACACCGTTAAAGACGGTACATGGGACAATGGTGGCGGAACCTGGTCAGTAAAGTAACAAAGAAAGCACGCAGCTGAATCACTTCGGCTGCGTGCTTTAACTATAACCCCATCAAAATGCCTGAAAACCTGTCGGACGCTAACAGATCTGTCTTTGGGAGTCTCCGCGTGAACTTCCTGCAGTATATAGGCTTCATCGAGAAGACCGGTCACTGATCTTCTCCATATGTCTGTGTCCATGCCAGGAGCACACAATGCTCTCCTCTCAGAAAACTAAGAAAAAGAAAAATGTGACGAAAAACGCCTATCTGTGACGAAATCCCGGAATTATAAAATTCGTAAACGGTTGTTTTTCTTTATTTTACACAGCATCTGACACAAACTCCCGAACTTTGCTCCTATTAACTTTAATTATTTGTTATGAATACAAAAGAGGAGAGAGGTGAGCAGAGGTATGTAGACATACTCAGCAACGGAGGTTTCAAGGCGTTTTTCGGGGATGAGAGCAACAAGGAGGCGGTGATGGCACTCCTGAACACAATGCTACCTATGCACAGGCAGATCAAGGAGATCGATTATCAGCCGACAGAGCATCAGGGACCCGTCATCGGGCAGAGCAAGGAATTCAAGTACGATTTCATGTGCAGTGACGTCTCGGGCGCGAAGTTCATCGTGGAGACGCAGAGATACAGAGAGAAGTCGTGGTTCAAGCGATGCGTCAGCTATGCGAGCCGGGCATATGACAGGCAGAACAAGACCGGATTTGACTATGACGTCCCTCCGGTTTACCTCATCGGGCTGATGGGCGTGGACATAGATCATCCTGACAAGGAGTATTGGGATGACAGGTATATTTCAGAATATACGTTCCGCGAAAAGGAATGTCATGACTTGCTAGATGAGACAATTGTTATTATCTTTGCTGAGCTGACACGATTTCACAAGACTGAGGATGAGTGCGTTACGCTGGAGGACAAACTGCTGTACCTGCTGAAGAATTCAGGCAAGATGGAAAGACCTCCGAAATGGGCTGGTGAAAAACCATGCAAGGACCTCCTGGACGCGTTTACAATCGGCAGCTTCAGCAAAACGAAACGAGAACAATACGACAAGGATATGTACGACGAGAAAAGACGCAACGGAGAATTGGCCGCCGCCCGGGAAGACGGCATAGCCGAAGGGCTTGCTCAAGGGCATGCGAAAGGACTTGCTGAGGGACTTGCTGAAGGACATGCTGAAGCGAAGATCGAGATGGCAATTAAACTCAAGGCATTAGGCGTCGACATAGACACCATCGTTCAGGCCACAGGTCTGGACAGGGAAACTATTGAAAATTTGTAGAAACCTGGATGTGGTTTCAATCGGCGGTTTCAGCAAGACGAAACGAGAACAATACGACAAGGATATGTACGACGAGAAAAGACGCAACGGAGAACTGGCCGCCGCAAGAGAAGACGGCATAGCCGAGGGACATGCCGAAGGACTTGCTGAAGGACGAATTGAAGGACGTGAAGAAGCAAATATGGAAGTAGCCAAGAAGATGCTTGCCGCAGGAATTCCTGTTGAGCAGATTGCTCAGTTCACGGGGCTGAATCTTGAGGTCATAGGAAGCCTCAAGTAAACCACACGCAGAAACTAATACACGAACGGGTATGAGTATCGATGCTCATACCCGTTCGTGTGTTTATGTTCTTAGTGCGTGTTGTCTGGCAATGAAATCCGGCGCTTCATCTATGATTATGGACCTTTGGTCGGTGTCGGTTTGATTTTATTCAAATTGATGCGTATTTTGCACTTTGTGCAAACAGCTAACCGATCATAATTATGAAATTTTCTTTGAGGGGATTGTGCTCTCTGATTTTTACATTGATCCTGATCACTGCCTGTGCTCCTGATGTGATGGAGCCGGGTGACGGAGATGCATCTCAATTTGACGTGGCGTCATATACCGCCTATGCGGATGGTGTGGACACGAAGGCTGTGCTTGACGGCAAGGTGTCCAAGTGGCAGGGCGAGGAGAGCATAGCCCTTGTGGGCAAGAAGGGGACCCATAAGTTCACTGCCGCAGTCGAGGGCGTGTCGAGCCAGGCGACGTTCAATTATGCGGGCGAAGGCACGTACGACGAAACCGAGGTGCTTGCCGTATATCCTTATGCTTCAGGCGCATACAGCGGCAATTTTGATGATATGTATGTATCGAATGTCACAATCCCGTCAGAGCAGACGGCTGTGACTGGATCTTATGACCCGAACGCAGCGATAGCTGTGGCCCATTCGACCAATACCACATTGAAGTTCAAGAATGCGACCGCGCTCCTGAAGTTCACCATGGGGTCGAGCGGTGTCAAGAATGTGACCGTGTGGGGCGAGATGTCCGAAGTGGAGATTGAGGGTGAAATGCCTGCGTACTATCAGGAGGGCAATGTCTATCTGACAGTAGACCCTCAATGGAAGTCCGACGGGGCACGCTTCGCGGCGTATTTCTGGGGCGGAAGCGGCGAGAAGTGGGAGAGCATGACTGCAGTGTCCGGTCAGGAAAACATGTATACATGCACCATCCCTTCCGGCCGTACGAGCGTGATCTTCTGCCGTATGAACGGAGGTACGTCAACCAATAGCTGGGACAATAAATGGAATCAGACCGTTGACCTCAGTCTCTCTGACGGCCATATGTTCACCATCACCAACCCATGGAACTCTTCGAATGATAACAAGGCAACCGGTTCATGGTCGACATTCTCCGCAGAAAAGGTCAAGTCCACCGCCGGCATCTCCGGAACAGGATCGAAGGTATACTACAACAACGGCGAACCCGTCATCGAAGGAGCGTCAGCGGGATATGTATCCCTTAACGGTGACTTTCAAAAGGGCCAGACATATTACATCACCATAGCTCCGGTAGTTTTCGAGAATGGTTTCACTGTGGAGTTCAGCAATGATGGCGATTACAATAAATATGCGGTGAAGAGCACTTCCAAAAGGTTGGAGTTCAAGCGCAATACCATATATGACCTGGGTGTTCTGGTTTCCGGTAAGGATGTGGACATGACCGGCCCGGAAGGTCTTCAGCATGGAATAAATTACATTGATGACAGCACGGTGGCACTGGTGCTCTATGACCGCGACAATCAGGGCAAGGCTCACGATTTCTGTAATCTGCTCTGGGACGAGAACTGGTGGGGAGACGTCAGCAAGCCTAAGACACCGCTGGTTTATGATGATGCAAGCGGATGCTGGTGGATCACGCTTACTGACCTGAATCCGGACAAACAGTATAAGTTCCAATACCAGCTCGGCTATGGCAGCGATGTGACCGTGACTACGTTCGACCCGTATACCGAGATCCTTTATGACAGATATAACGACCAGTGGATATCTTCATCGACATATCCGGGACTTGCCGAGGAATATGGTGACACCCATTACGGAAGGGACAACGGCTTCGTGTCGGCGTTCAAGATCAACCGCGACGAATATGACTGGCAGGTCGAGGACTATGACATCGAGGACAAGAATGACCTTATAATATATGAGCTGCTGGTGCGTGACTTCACAGACAATGCATATGGCGAGGGCAGCATCAAGGCTGCCATGGGACAGCTTGACTATCTTGAGACCCTCGGAGTCAATGCCATCGAACTGATGCCTGTGCAGGAGTTCGACGGAAACGACAGCTGGGGCTATGGCACTCATGCATACTTCGCTATGGACAAGGCATATGGCACCCGCGCGGACTACAAGGCATTCATCGATGCCTGCCACCAGAGGGGCATGGCCGTCATTCTTGATGTTGTATATAACCATGCGACTGGTGCGCATCCATATGCTGCAATGTATTGGGACGGTACCAATAACAAGACGGCGTCGAACAACCCGTGGTTCAATGTGGATGCTCCTCATCAGTGGAGTGTATACCATGACTGGAACCACAGCAACCCTATGGTGCGCGAGCATGTGAAGAGAAACCTGACATATCTGATGACCGAGTACAAGGTCGACGGTTTCCGCTTCGACCTCACCAAGGGATTCACGCAGACAGCTGGAGAATCATATGATCAGAAACGTGTTGATTGGCTCAAGGAGTATAATGCTCATATCCAGTCGGTTGACGATGATGCTGTGATGATATGCGAGCATTTTGTAGATGATGAGAACTGGGAACTCGGTCAGGCCGGCATCAAGGTCTGGAGAAATATGAATCATTCCTATACCAAGGCGATGAAGAGGGATATGTCTGTCGCTGATTTCACAGGTACCACTAATACTTTCAACGATTCCGGAATGATGGGTGACTGGCAGACTTTCGGTCAGTATATCGGCTATCAGGAAAGCCACGACGAGCAGAGAACCAATTACGAAGGCCAGTGGGATTACACCGGTGCATCTATAGACTTCGCAACGCGCATAGAGCGTGCGAAGCTCAATGCTGCATTCTTCCTCCTCTCGCCAGGACCGAAGATGATCTGGCAGTTCGGAGAGATCGGATACGATATCAGCATTGATGAGAACGGACGCACCGGCAAGAAGCCATGCAGGACGGCAGAGTACATGGCCGTAGCGGAGCGCAAGGCTCTTTACGATACATACGCCATGCTCATAAAGTTCCGCAAGGACAATCCGCGCTTCTTCGACTATGATGTGAACTTCCGCTGGTATGTCGGCTCCGGTGAGCAGACCGGCCGCTACCTCTTCGCAAGAAACGGAGACGGCCAGCACTTCGCTCTCTTCGGCAACTTCGGCAAAGGCAGCCAAAGCATCGGCGTCTCTCTGCCGGAAGGAGTTGATGAATGGTATCAGTACGATAACCCGAATGCAGTCTGGAAAGGTTCGGGTCATACGACTACGATGAATGAAGGTCAGTTCTACCTTCTTGTGAGCGATCCTGACATGTGTTTGTAGCTGTGTAGAGGCTGTAGTAGTGCCAATGTAGTGGTGTACGATGATTTGCGCGTTTGCAATTCGTCGTGGAAATCATCTGTTTCGTCGCCGAATTTTTACCGTTCGTCGTGATGATTTTACCATCCGAGATAATGCGCTTTTTATTCTCGTTGTGGAATTTATAACTTTGTTTGCCTTTTTAGCCGAGGTTTCTCGGCGTCATTAAGGATAGTAATCCTTCGTTCGAAGGCTTAAAAATATTGATGTGTGTGCAAAGCCCGACGTGAGTCGGGCTTTTGTTTTTCATGCATATTTTGTATATTTGGAACGGCTTCTCCCCGCCGCCCGAAGTTATGAAACTACCTATCGACAGACAGGTCTATGACTCCTTGCTGGAGCAGATGGACATCCTTGACATTTCTTGTGCAACCATAAGACAGTCCGGCGCCATCGCCCGGGCTCTCGAAAGTCAGAGCGGCACAGAGTTCCTTCATCTTGAAATGGGCATACCTGGCCTCCCTCCGATGCGCGTGGGCATCGAGGCGGAAAAGGAGGCCCTGGATGCCGGAGTCGCATCGGAATACCCGAACATGTATGGAATCCCTAAACTGAAAACCAATGCGTCGAGATTCCTGAAGGCATACCTCGACATCGATGTCGCCCCGTTGGGATGTATTCCTACGGTCGGATCGATGCAGGGAAGTTTCTCGACTTTCCTCCTTTGTTCGCATCTTGTGGAAGGCCGTGACACCATTCTGTTCATAGATCCCGGATTCCCGGTGCAGCGTACCCAGACACGTATCCTCGGTATCCCGAGCGACTCGTTCGATATATATGATTTCCGCGGCGAAAAACTGGGTCCGGAGCTTGAAAGGCATCTTGCGACAGGTCGCATTGCTGCAATCATATATTCCAGCCCTAACAATCCTGCCTGGTTCAACCTCACGGAAGATGAGTTGAAGACGATAGGCGAGCTGGCCACAAAGTATGATGCTATAGTCATCGAAGACCTTGCGTACATGTGCATGGACTTCCGCAAGCCTCTCGGCAAGCCGTACGAACCGCCGTTCCAGCCGACGATCGCCAAATATACGGACAACTATATAATAATGATGTCCGGATCGAAGATGTTCAGCTATGCCGGACAGCGAATAGCGATCATAGCCATATCTGATGCTCTGTATCACAGGGAATATCCACTGCTGAAGGTGTGGTATAAGATGTCACGCCTGGGTGATGCATATGTGTTCGCAGTGCTGTATGCCGTGTCATCCGGAGCGACACATTCCGCTCAATATGCACTGGCAGAGATGCTTCGAGCTGCTGCCGACGGAGAGCTGGATTTCGTGACATCTGCTGCTGAATATGCCCGCAGGGCCAAGGTCAGCAAGAAGATGTTCCTGGACAATGGCTTCCATATAGTATATTCAATGGATGGGGATGAGCCTGTGAGCGACGGCTTCTTCTATACTGTAGGATACGACGGAATGTCTAGCGGTGAGCTGATGGGGGAGATGATACGCTATGGAATGGCGACCATTGCGCTGTCGACAACGGGCAGTCATCAGAACGGAGTGCGCATATGTGTCTCTCAGCTGAACCGTCCGGAGCAGTTCGACCTCCTCGAAGAACGCCTCCGCCTCTTCGCCTCCGACCATCCATGCTCAATCTCCCATCCGTAAAACACTCGTTTTTACGGACGAGAACCCCAAAATAGCACCTCCCATCCGTAAATCGGTCCATTTTACGGACGAGAAACGATAACTAGAAAAATAACATACCCAATATGAAAATGATGACCGCGGCGCAGGCCGTACAGCTTATAGAGTCAGGAGACAGCATATATATCCAGGGAAGCACATCCATTCCGGAGGTGCTGTCCCAGGCGTTGGCAGACAGAGGCAACGAGTTGAAGGATGTCACTGTCTACGCCGCGTTCGCTGTCGGACGCTGCGAGGCGCCGTATTGCAAACCGGAGTACAAGGATGCCTTCCATGTGAAGAGCCTCTTTGTCGCCAATAACATAAGGCGTTGGCTTGCAGATGGATATGGAACTACCATTCCAGCATTCCTTGGCGAGATTCCAGCCCTTTTCAGGGACGGAACCTTGCCGCTTGACGCAGTCTTTCTCAATGTCTCACCGCCGAACGAAGATGGCTATTGTTCCTTCGGTGTCTCGGCAGACCTTGCTGTTTCTGCCACTGAATGTGCGCGGAAGGTCATAGTCCAGATAAACAAGGCCATGCCTTTCTCATATGGTGACGCATTGATTCATGTTTCAAGGATTGATGCAGCCGTTGAGGTCGATGACCCTCTGGTAGAAGTCCCTACAGCAGTGCCGACGGAGATAGATTCGGCCATCGGACGACATATTGCAGAGATGATCCCGGATGGGGCGACTCTGCAGATCGGTGTCGGAGGTATTCCGAATGCCGTTCTGGCTGCCTTGAAGGACCATCAGCACCTTGGTCTGCATACCGAGGCGATGACGGACGGAGTCCTTCCGCTTCTGGAGAGCGGCGTGATCGACAATTCATGCAAGACTGTCTGCCCGGGAATCTCGGTGGCCTCGCTGGCCCTCGGCTCGCGTAGGTTGTATGACTATATGGACTACCGTCAGGACCTGGTGCTGAAGGATGTGGCATGGACCAATAACCCGTTCAGGATTGCTCAGAATCCGAAGGTCA